>CALCGG010000001.1 GCA_937900945.1 uncultured Sulfurimonas sp.
ATAAGCACTGGCATCCAATGCTTTTTTATACTCTATTAAAGATCTTTCAGCATTTCTTCTTGCTTCGAGTTCAGAAGATAGATTTAAAAATGATTTGTAGCGCTGCTCCTGCATTGTATTGATAGCTTCTGTCAGATTGTCAAGTTCGTCATGCTTGGATGTTGAGATGACTTTATCGAGATTCAAATGTTCAGGTTTGCTATCGATTCTCAATGACTTTGTGTATTTAGCAATCTGTTCCAGATGACGTGTTACCAATCTTTGGAATAAGAAGAGTATAAAAAATGAAGTTAGAAAAGTTTTAATAGCCTGTGAGAATAAGATAACGATGGTCTTGTCAATAAGCTGTTGGTAAAGCTTATTTAAATCAGCAACGACAGTAAGCTCTCCCAATGGAATCTCTTCAAAAGCATGCATATATGTCAGTGGGATTTTTTTTATCATAAAGTTTTTCTTTATCTCATTTCCGCGTTCATAGTGCTCACCCTCTGTGAGAGCTATTGAAGTATATCCGATATCTGGCAGATTTAAAATTCCGTCAAGCTGTAAAAGCGTTTGTGTTTTGTCATATACCCAGATACTTTGGTTGATACTTGCAATATAACCGGATTCTATAAGAGAAAATTGTGTGCCGATTGACTTTATACCGTTTCTGTAGTCCATATAAAGCTGGATTATAGTGATTACCAAGGTGATAATCGCACTGAAAAGCAGTGTCAGTAACATTAACTTGAAAGATATTTTTCTATCTGTAAAATAGTTATATAGAAAGTTTTTAATCATCATCTTTCATCCTTACAGAATCACTTATATTTTTTTCCAAATCTTGAAGAAAATGATCACGTATTTTTTTATAAGTACCATCCTCTACCATTGAGTTGAATGCTTTTTCAAACTGTGGTATAAGCGCTTGATGCTTTTTATGCAGGTACATATATAAAGGGCGGGACAAAAGAGGTTTTGAAGCCATAAAGAAACCTTTTTCCTTTGTCTCACTTAAACCTGTAAGCAGTGCAATTTTACTTGTCACGATAACATCAAGACGATGGGTGGAAAGCATTTTTATAAGCGTTAGATGATCAGTTGTCTTAGTGAGTGAAAGAGGTTTTGCATTTTCTGCTATTTGCTCTGCGATTTTCATTCCTCTGATAACGCCTACATTGAAAGGTTTGAGATCAGAAGGCTTTTTAATATACAGATTTTCTCTGCTGAGTACAACGAGATCTATTGAATGGATTGAGACCGGAACACGGAGCAGATTCGGGTAGAATTTATTTATTTCCCAGATTCTTGCTGCTTCCCCGTCATCGATACCGTTATTGGCATTGATCAAAGAGCGTTGATTCGGAAGAGTTTGGTATTTAAGTGGAATATCTGCTCTTTTAAAGCCCTCTTTTATGATGGATTCCAGCAGATGAGTCTCAGGTACACTGAACCCTGAGTTTATAGTCAATACCTGTTCTGCAGCATGTAAGAATGAGAGAGTAAGCAGAAAAATGATTGTAATTTTAGACATACTCTTACCTTTTGTCTTTAGAACTTATAGGAAATCACCAAGTCTAGATCCAGAAGCTCGACCTGTTTATCTTCATAGAAATATTCACTTGTCTTATAAATAATACCGCTCAATACGTTTATTGATTCTATCGGATTATAGGAAAAAAGTAAAGCAGATTCTTTAGCATCTGCTTTAGGCTGTGCCGGTGCTTCAACCGGCTTAGACGGTAAAAATGTTCCTTCTGTTGTCGAGCGTCCGTAGTCAGCATGGCTTGCAATTATTTTGAAATTTTTTGCAAGCGCAATATTTACTCCGATTTTATATGCATCAACGTTTGCTCTGTACGCATTTCTTGAAAAAAATGACGAGGTATATGCCGGATCTCCTCCAAAAGGATTCAGTAATTTTGCGTCGCCAGAATGGTTGTAAGCTATATAGGCAACGATATTTTTATAAGCTATATCAACTTTAAGACCAAAGAGATTTGCACTGTCTGCATCTAGCCATGCAGAAGCGAGATTTTCCCCTACGCTGTGGACATTTAAGTACTGGGCTGATAGAGAATAAGGTAAATCATTGTATGTATTTTGATAAGTTGCATCAAAATACAACATGTTTATAATGTCATGCGCATAAAAGTCCCATATCCGCAATGTGGTATTTTTTAATGAAGAATTTGTAAGAGAAAATCCGGTTACACCATTTGTTTTTGTTGTAGTATTTGCCAATATCTGTTGCTCAATCGGTAAAAATCTTCCTCGTATCTCAAGTGCATTTTGTGTTGCACCTGCCGTTTTTGTGCCTTCTCCAATAAGAGCAAATTCTACCGGCGCTCTTGTTCCATACGCCATTTTATCGATTTGCAAAAAAGAAAATATAGTATTGTCGAATTGTGAGTTGGCATAGTAGATTGCCTCAAACATATTTGGCATGTATGTAGTGATAGAATTAGTCAAAGGTGAATCAATTTTCTGGCGTCCGACAATAACATGGTGAACATCGTCTTTGTAAAACAGATTTAACTCCCCAAGAACTGCTTTAGCCGAATAATCTTTTGTAAAAAAACGTCCGCTTGCAACCATGGTATCGGGATCATTTGTGTTGTTAAGTCCCGTGTCTTGAACATAATAAAGCGCAGTTGAAGCACCAAAGTTCTCAAATATCGGCGAAGTATAGCGGATATGACCACCTATTGCACTACCATCTATACTATAGTCATTAGTTCGACCGCTTTTTACATAGGAGGGTTCAAAAACATAATAAAAGCGGACTAAGCCCGAGACTTCACCCCACTGTGTCTGTTTAGTTGAATCATCATTTGCATGTAAGGAACTAGAAAATATAATAAATAAAGTGATGAGCATAAAATTTAAAATTTTCATAACAAGCCCCTTCACTGTTTTTTAATGCATTATAACAGCATATACATGTAAACTTTATTGTTATACTAAAAATATAAATATTCTCAAAAGAGTTTAACAATTAGAGGACATATTATGACAAAATACACAGATATAAAAGTAGGTGATGTATTTAGTAGTGTCAATGGTAAAGATAACACTTTCAGCTTTGTTTAAGTTATCTCTAATGAATTTGTTTACTAGCTCTTGGGTTTGGTCGGATGTGATTATGGATACAGTGTTGAGTATCTGTTGGGTAAGATAGTAGATTGTATCAAATTTTAGTTTCGCTAATCGTTTACTTTTGGTGTTAAGAGACTTGCTGATAACTTCTTTTCTGAAGTAGGGTATTAGTTTCTTGTGAACTTTGAATTTAATCGAGTAATAGTTGTTTTTATTGATGGATAAATTGATACTCATATACGCTATTCCTAGACGATTCTAGACGTTTTTGTGTATCCCTCGTTCACTACGAAAATGCTGCGTATATAGCTCAAATGGCTGTATATAGGGGTTAAATGGGTGTAAAATGATTTGATTTAGGGGCTGTTTTGTGTGTTAGTGGTGGACCCTCAGGGATTCGAAC
>CALCGG010000002.1 GCA_937900945.1 uncultured Sulfurimonas sp.
GTCCATACGCGGATGGTGTCATTTATGGATTTGTTAATAAAGAGTTTTGGGATTACTTTCTCTAAAGACTTAAATGCATCTGGGTCTCGAAAAAAATTTGTCACACCAATGAGAAGTTCCTGAAAAAGAGCTTCTACCTCATCAGGCGTTTGCTGGAGATACTTTACGTACTCTTCTATCATCTCAATCTGATGCAGTGACATGCGCCTTGCGATGCGGCGGTTGATAGTATTTGCCTTATACTGTGAAAAATCATGTCCTACATGGGAGCGGAGTATGATAAATATTTTACTGAGTTCGTTCTCATACTTTTGGCTTATGCTTAATTCGATTTTGTTTATGGCAGTAAAGGCATGAGTAGCATAGGCGATGAGCTTAGAGGGCATTTCAGCAGGAGGCAACTCGTAATCCACTAAACCGGTAGAAATCGCACTGCTTGGCATCCCGTCATATTCGGCAGTAATAGGCTTTTGAACAATCACCATGCCGCCTTCTTCTTTAATGGCTTTGATACCCTGAGTACCGTCACTTCCTGTCCCTGAGAGTATGATGCCGATAGCGTTCTCGTGCTGATCTTGGGCCAAAGAGCGAAAAAAGAAATCGATAGGAAGACGGTGCCCTCTGGGAGTTGGAGGCTCTAACAGTTGGAGTTTTCCGTTTATAAAAGCCATGTCGAAGTTTGGCTGGATGATATAGGTACAGTTTGGCTGAACTTCCATTCCGTCTTGAACTTCATAGACTTTCATTTTTGTGTAGCGTTGGATGATTTCTGTGAGGATGCTTTTATGGTCTGGAGCGAGATGCTGGACTATGACAAAAGCCATGTTGGGATTTACTCCTGCAGGCATAGCGGAAAAAAAAGCTCCAAACGCTGAAATACCTCCAGCCGAAGCGCCTATGCCGACTATGGGAAAATTTATTTGGCTTCCTTTTTCACTCCCATCAGAACTCTCTTTCTGTTTTTTATGCATGCCAACCCCTTCTAGCAATAATTGTCTAAATATTACCAATTTTATACTTTTTAATCACTGATTTCATATGACTTTAAATATAGACACATATCTTAGGGATTTTTATTTAGAGAAGTATATGAAAAAAAGATGGAGGAAGTATGGAGAAGAATGAGGGCTTAGTCTTTAGGAAACTTTATTGCAAATGTGGTTTGATTGTCTTGGCTCTCAACCGAGATAGTACAGTTGTTAACTTTTTCTATCATTTGTTTTGTCATATATAAACCCAGTCCTGTACCTTTTCCCTGTTCTTTGGTTGTAAAGTAAGGATTGAAAATTTTACCGATAATATCCCCAGCAATTCCGCCGGCATTATCTTCAACAAGCAGTAAAACAGTATCATCATCTTCTTTGGTATAAATATTTATCTCCCGTTTTTTAATATCCGGATGTTCATCAAAAGCATCTCTGGAGTTCAGTAAAATATTTAACAAAGAATGCTCTAAAGCTCTTTTGTTATGAAAGATTTTTAAACTTTTATCAACATCTATATTTACTACGATATTTTTGTCTTTAAATTGTGCTTCGATTATTGCATATGTTTTTTCAACGATGTTTAAAAGAGGAAATTTATTATCTTCTGATTTTTTATTGAAATTCATAAAATCATCGATTATCTGAGACATTCTTTGTGTCATCTCTTGGATAAACTTAGTGCTTTTTGTAATATTTTCTTTGCTTACCTCACCTTGCATGTTCAATAAAGCGAGTTCTATGGATGCGCCGGAAATTGCATTGAGCGGTTGTCTCCACTGGTGCGCTATCATGTTAATCATCTCACCCATTTGTGCCAAAGTTGCCTGCTCCATGAGCAGTATATCTTTCTTTCTAATCTCTTCGAGTTGGCTGGCTATTTCAGTTTTCAGATTATCATTAAGCATTTGAATCTCTTCTTGTGCTTTTTTATTCTCTGTGATATCAATCATCATCAGTCTTATATATTGAAAACCATACTCATGTATCTCAGAAGTAGCGGATAAATGAGCCCAAAATTGTGTACCGTTATTTCTTATCATCCGAAGTTCGCAAGAAGTTTCCTCATTTGATTGAAGGAACTTTTTGCGGTAAAAGTAGTAGATATCCTGATCTTCTTTGAATATAAAGTTTGTGATTGGTTTTTGAATCAGCTCTTGACGCGTAACGCCAAGTAATTTTGAAGCAGTGAGGTTTCCTTCGAGTATGAACCCCTCTTTACTAATTGTACAATAGCCTATCGGAGCCATATTGTACAGATCATAATAACGCTTTTGAGAATCACGAAGGCTTTCTTGTGTCTTAAGCAGTTCGCTGTTTTGCATTTCCAGCTCAATTTGATGAACTTGCAGTTCATGCACTAACTCTTGAACTTTTTTTGGTGTCATTAGAGTAGTGGAAGCCAGCACTGTGTATTTTTTATCTCTGGCTAGTTTCTCAGCTTGTTTACGCAGGGAATCTTTGGAATTGTTTAAAGTAACATCATCATCATTTGGCACTTAATCATCCCTCCTTTTCTGCTTCTTTGGTAGTTCAACTTTTTCAATAGCTATAAGATTGTGCCACAAATTAAATTAAACTTTAACGAAAACATAAAAATTTCCTCATAATTCATCCATAATCTATGGATATAATATTTTAGATTTTGATTAAAAGGGCTAGTGATGAATGAAAAATACATTAAATGGTTTAAAGAAATAGGTTTAGATGATGTTGTACATGTAGGCGGAAAAAATGCCAATTTAGGGGAGATGTATCAACATTTAAGCTCCTTACATGTAAAGGTTCCCAACGGATTTGCTGTTACTTCAGAAGCTTATCTCTACTTTTTAGAATACAACAATCTTTATGAGCCCTTGAGAGAACTTTTGTATGAAGAGATGCAGATAGACGACATGCAAAGTTTGCAAGAAGTTGGAAAAAAATGTCGTGAGCTGATTCAAAATGCTGAAATACCTGAGGATTTAAAGGCAAATATTTTTAGCGGATATGCCGGGCTCAAACATGAATATGGAGATGATGTCCGTCTTGCGGTGCGTTCTTCTGCTACGGCTGAGGATTCCCCTGAAGCCTCGTTTGCCGGACAAAATGACTCCTATCTGAACATACAGGGGAGAGATGCGCTTCTTGATTCCTACAAAAGATGTCTTGCTTCAAACTTTACAGACAGAAGCATCCATTATAAATATGATAACAATTTTGATTATTTAAAAGTACACCTTTCTGTAGTCGTGATGAAAATGGTAAGAAGCGACATTGGCTCGAGCGGGGTGATGTTCAGTCTTGATACCGAAACCGGTTTTAATGACGTCGTGTTTCTAAATGCCGCGTATGGCATCTGTGAAAATATTGTGCAGGGAACCATTAATCCGGACAGTTTTTATATCCATAAACCGACCTATAAAAATGCTCACAGAGCTATTTTAAAAAGGGCTCTTGGCAAAAAACAGCAAAAAATGGTATTTTCTTCGGAGATAAACAAGGACAATATTGCAGTCGAATATACAAAAAACATCCCCACAACCGAAGAAGAGAGAAACAAGTTTTCTATAACGGATAAAGATGTGCTTACTTTGGCGGATTATGCTATGAAGATTGAAGATCATTATTCAAACTTGATTAAGCACAACAAACCTATGGATATGGAGTGGGCAAAAGATGGCATAGACGGAGAACTTTACATGGTTCAAGCCCGTCCTGAGACAGTTCAATCACGAAAAAAAGAAAATATCTTAGAGTTGTATCATTTGAAAGAGAGCTCAAAAGTGCTTGCACAAGGGCTTTCAGTCGGTATGAAGATAGGCGCAGGAAAAGTACATGTCATAACGGATGTAGCGCATTTGAAGGACTTTAAAGCGGGTGAAGTCTTGGTTGCAGATACTACTACTCCGGACTGGGAACCGATTATGAAAATCGCCTCGGCTCTTGTGACAAACCGAGGTGGACGTACATGTCATGCTTCCATCTTAAGCCGTGAACTCGGTATTCCTGCGATTGTCGGAGCTGAAAATGCAACCGAAATACTTAAAAGCGGGGATGAGGTAACGGTGAGTTGTGCAGAGGGTGAAAATGGTTTTGTCTATGAGGGGAAACTTGATTTTGAAATCGTCCAAACAGATTTGAGCAAACTGCCAAAAACAAAAACAAAAATCATGATGAACCTTGGAAATCCTGACCTTGCGTTTTCGCTGGCTTCATTACCTGTGGACGGAATAGGGCTGGCTAGAATGGAGTTTATTATTAACGCATATATAAAAGCACATCCAATGGCGATTGCACATCCTGAGAGGCTAGATGAAGTGACCAGAAAAGAGCTTGAGACGTTAAGTTTTGCCTACGATTCCATGGAAGATTTTTTTGTTAAAACGCTCTCCGAGGGCGTTGCGACTATCGCCGCTTCTGTTTACCCTAAACCCTGTGTTGTCAGGATGAGCGACTTTAAAACCAACGAATATGCAACTCTGTTGGGCGGCAAGGTTTTTGAGCCTGATGAACCAAATCCGATGATAGGTTTTCGGGGAGCCGCACGTTATGCGCATCCAAATTATGAAGACGGTTTTGCACTGGAATGTGAGGCTATGAAGCGGGTGCGAAATGAGATGGGATTTACAAATGTCATTTTGATGATACCGTTTTGCAGAAGAGTAAAAGAGGGACAACTCGTACTTGACACCATGGAAAAATACGGTTTAAAACGCGGCGAAAACTCCCTCGAAGTGTATGTCATGTGTGAGATTCCAAACAATGTTATCTCAATAGACGGATTCAGTGAAATATTTGATGGTTTCAGTATAGGAAGCAATGACCTGACACAGCTTACACTTGGAGTGGATCGTGACAGCGAGATTGTTGCATTTGATTATGACGAGAGAGACCCCGGAGTTTTGAAGATGATAGAGATGGCAGTAGTCGGTGCAAAACGAAATAACCGCCACAGCGGAATCTGTGGACAGGCGCCATCGGATTATCCCGAAGTTGCCGAATATCTTGTAAAACTCGGTATCGATTCGATAAGTCTCAATCCTGACAGTGTTCTAAAAACTATACAAAATATTGGTAAACTTGAAGAAAATATTTCTTGACAATTTGAAAGATTTTAAAGATGTTGATAGAATAAAATTGTAATATACTATACGTGTATAAATTATTTTCTAGGAGAAAATTATGTTAGAAACCATGAAAAGTGAGATATCTGAAGGTATCAAAAAGGCTTATGCATCAGGCAGCATCAAAGTGGAAGAGATTGAGAATATCGTCTCCATTGCTGTCTCGAAAGTAGCGCAAAGCGCAAAAAATGAAGCTATAGATATTAATAATATTGCAAAAGAGGCTATTCAAACTGCAGTTGCAGAATTGAAATCTATTGCAAGTATTAAAAAAGCACAAATGGAAGCTGTTATTAACGGCACAATAAACGGTATAAGCAAAGATACCAGAGAACTTATCAGCAACATAGATATGGAACTTTTAAAAACAAAATATAGACTTCAAGAGCAGGAAGATATACTCTCTGTGCATCTTAAAGAAGTGTTAGCTGGTGCCAAAGAAGCCGCGGCTATTTTTTCTGATGACACGCAGTCTGCACTCGAAGATATAGTAACGGAGACAAAGCTAAAAAGCATAGAGGCATTAGGTTTGATGCAAGACACTATTAAACATAGTGTACATGCTACTATAAACGAAGGCAAAGATATTGAAGCAAGGGTTGAACATATCGTCAGAAAGGCTGTAGAAAATGCTTTAGATGCAGGGCGATTAAGTGCACAAAAAGTAAAAGAAGTATCCCAAACGGTTATTTTAGCTGCAATAGAAGCGGCCGAGGAGTCTGGAAAGAAGGTTAAAGAAACAACAAAAGGCGCTATTAAAGGTGCCATGAATGCTGTTACTTCCAGTATAGAAAAATCAAAACTTAAACTTCAAAAATTAGAAAAGACGACAGAAGGCATAATTGAGGAGGACTATAAACAAACCGTTGAAACTCTTGAAGCTATGAATGGCAGTTTTATTGAAGCACTTAGCAATATTGCAAATCGTGTTGAAAAATCTGCAAGAAATATTCTTCAAAAGAGTATTGCCGAAATGAAAGAGTATGGTTCTATTATTGAGAAAAATTCTAAAGAAAAAGTAAGTATGGCTATTGGATATTTAAAAGAAAAAGGCTCTGTTGCTACACATGCTGCTACAGAAACAACCAAGAACATAGCTAAAACAGCAAAAGAAGAGATTAACGACTTGTCAGAAAAAATGATTACAATAGCCAAAGGTACAGTCTCTGGTGTGGTGAAAACTACAAAAAAAGATAAGAAGAAGAAATGATTTAAAAAATCTTGAAATATTGTGGAGTTTTGAAGAAAATAATGAAGTTTAAGCCATCTATTTCGTTATATAATTCAGCTATAATTCTTAATCAAAAAATTTAAAGCTTGACCTATTTTTAAGCTTTAAAATCATATAAATTTTTAGGAATAGTTGGAGAAAAATGGAAACACAAATAAAAGAAAATATTGAATTAAAATTTCTCAGCATGGATGACTACGAAGAACTTAAAGAAGTTATGCTTTTATCATATGAGACGATGCCGGATGCATATTGGAAAACAGCTCAAATAAAAACACTTATAGATAAGTTTCCGGATGGGCAGGTAGTTATCAAAATAGATGGAGAAATAGCTGCATGTGCATTTTCTATCATTGTAAAGTATGATGAATTTGCAAATCACCATACTTACAAAGAGATAACAGGTAACTATACTTTTAATACACACACAGACAAGGGAGATATACTCTATGGAATTGATGTATTTGTAGCACCAAAATTTAGAGGTCTCAGACTTGGCAGACGTCTGTATGACTATAGAAAAGAGTTGTGTGAAAACCTTAACCTCAAAGGGATTGCTTTTGGCGGGCGAATACCAAACTACCACAAATTTGAAAATGAGATGTCACCAAAAGAATATATTGAAAAAGTAAAGAGAAAAGAGGTTCATGACCCTGTTCTCAATTTTCAAATATCTAATGATTTTCACCCGTCAAAAATTTTAAAGGGATATTTAGAAGGGGATCAAGCATCCGGAGAGTTTGCAGTTTTACTTGAATGGGACAATATCTATTATGAAAAACCAAGCAAAATCACTTCTGCGAAGAAAAAAATAGTTCGTTTGGGTCTAATCCAATGGCAGATGCGACCTTATAAAAACCTCGCAGAGTTACTACAGCAAGCTGAATATTTCATAGATACAGTTTCAGGATACCGTTCAGACTTTGCGCTATTTCCGGAATTTTTCAATGCACCTTTGATGGCTGAGAATAACCACCTCTCAGAGCCGGATGCTATTAGAGAACTAGCGAAACATACACATGATATCATTCAGAAATTCTCAGAGTTTGCTATCTCTTACAATATCAATATCATCTCTGGAAGTATGCCTGAGATAAAAGACGGGCACTTATACAATGTTGGATATTTATGTAGACGTGACGGCACAATAGACCGTTATGAAAAGATACATGTAACGCCGGACGAAGCAAAAGTATGGGGAATGCAAGGTGGACATGGAGTCAAAACCTTTGATACGGACTGTGGAAAAATAGGGATACTTATCTGTTATGATTCTGAATTTCCGGAACTCAGCAGACTACTTGCAGAAGAGGGTATGGATATTTTGTTCGTTCCATTTTTGACAGACACACAAAACGGCTATTCAAGGGTAAGACATTGCTCTCAAGCCAGAGCAATTGAGAATGAATGTTATGTTGCCATCGCAGGAAGCGTAGGCAATCTGCCAAATGTTCATAACATGGATATGCAGTTCGCTCAGTCCATGGTTTTTACCCCTTGTGATTTTGCTTTTCCGACAAACGGAATAAAAGCAGAAGCCACTCCAAACACTGAAATGGTTTTGATAGCCGATGTTGACATAGACCTCTTAACAGAACTGCATGAATTTGGAAGTGTTAAAAACCTTAAAGATAGAAGAACAGATATATTTGAAGTAAAGAGAACCTCTAAAATTTAGCTTTGGATGTCGCTTCTACAAGCGCATCCTGAGTATCCCTCAGTAACTTTTCGCATTTCATCCGCGATAACTAAACCCTCACTGCTGATTTGTAACTATCATGTAATACAATCACGATAAAGTTACCTATTGACAAACAAGGGAATAACAATGTTAGATAAAAATCTGATGGAAACAACACTGCATGACATAGATAATATTAGGGCTGATATACTTGGAGTGAATGAGAGTGTAGACATGAATCATCCGCACTATAAAAGCTTACTGAACCTGAAACAGTATTTGGCTTTGCGCTCTAAAGATAGAACAAAAGTACAGGAAAAACTATTTTTATTATCATTATCCTCTCTTGGCAGATCATATGCTCATGTTGCGGGAAGTGTAGAAACTTTGTACGAACAGTTAAATAGCTCTCTTTATGGTCATTCAACAACACCTCAAGATATAAACTCTCTTCCTCATCTCAATATACAAGAAGCAATCGAACTTGCATCTAAAAACTCTACTCGCATGTTTGGAGGCAAAGTCAGCTCAAAACTTAGCAAGCAGACTACCGCAATCATGGTGACACTTCCCTCTAATGCCGCCGATGATGATGGAAAACTCATCTATGAGTTGGCACATGCAGGTGTGAACGCTTTTAGAATAAACACAGCCCATGATGATGCTCTTACATGGAAAGGGATGGCTGATGTCATTGCCAAAATAAATATCCCTAGGGAAGAAAACAATAAAATAAAAATATTTGTTGATTTGGGCGGGCCGAAAATTCGTACAGGCAGTATCAGAAAACTCGAGATTCCTGTAGTCATGGGAAGTAACAAAGTGCAAAAAGAGGTGCTGATTTATCATTCAAAAGAGATAAATACTGTTGCAGAAACTACCGATGAAGTAACACAAAAAAAAGAACCTGCACATATAGTCATAAATAATAAGTTTTTTAAAAGGCTCAAAGAAGGTACTGTTTTTAGAGTAGTGGATGTAAACGAGAAAAAAGTTTTAATTACTGTTTCTCAAATCAATGGCACTTATGCCAAAGCTTACATAGATAAAAAAGTTTATTTGGATAAGTCTTCAAGACTTTATAAAAAGAAACATGAGGGATTTATTTTAAACATCGAGATGCAGGTTGAACCGATACGCCTCTTTAAAGGGGATATTCTTAATATTACTGAAGAAGATATTCCTGGACATGCAGCTATTTATGATGATAAAACAAATAGTGTAGATTATGCATTGATAAGCTGCAGTTTTAACGGTATAGCAGAGCATATTGACATCGGCGAAAAAATCTACATAGATGACGGCAAGATTGGTTTGGTTGTGATTGAAAAAAAAGACAAACTGATTACATGCAAGGTCATACTTGCAAAGGGAAATGGAACTGTTCTCAAAGAGGAAAAAGGAATCAACTTTCCAGACTCACATGTAAAGACCGCAGCATTGACAGATACAGACCGCATAAATGCGCTTTCTGTTATGGATTTTGTTGATACATTGAGCCTTTCATTTTGTCAAACAGCCGAAGATGTCCGTGACCTTCAAAATTTACTGAGAGAAAATAACCGCACCGACATCGGGATAGTTACAAAAATTGAAACGAAACAGGCTGTTGTAAATATGCCGGAAATTCTGGAAGAACTTTTAAACTGGGAAAAAAGCGGTGTCATGATTGCCAGAGGCGACTTGGCAATAGAAGTCGGATTTCAAAATATGGCGCACATTCAAGAAGCCTTGCTGGACATTTGTGATGCCGCTCACATGCCCGTTATCTGGGCAACACAGGTTCTGGAGAGTCAGATGAAAACAAACCTCCCCAGCCGTGCCGAGATAACCGATGCTGCAATGTCAGGAAGAGCTGACTGTGTTATGCTGAACAAAGGCGCTTTTGCTACAGACACAATAGGGGTTTTGATTCACATCTTAGATGACATGCACAACATCTTTAAGAAAAATAGACAACTACTCAGTAGAGAGATGCTGTGGCAAGCTGTTTAGTGTTATTTAATAGTGACTTCTACTCTTCTGTTTTGTTCATTAGCAACACCATCTTCTGTCGGGACAATCGGATTTTCTTCTCCGTAATAATCTAATGCAATAAGTTTATTATCTATCCCTTTACTTTCTAAAAGCTTTACAACCTTTTGTGCACGTTTCATAGAAAGGATTTTATTATAAGCATCATCTCCTGCCCTGTCGGTATAGCCGATAACATCCACTTTCAAAGTAGGGTTTGATGTTATATCTTCAACAATCTGCATAAGTATCTTTGAATCACCTACAATATCAGTTGAATCATATTTAAAATACATACGATAATTATTTGGCTCTTCTGGCATGGCTTCTAGTAAATCTCTGTATTTAGATTCAACGATTTCTTTAGATAAAATTTCTTTTTTATCAAGATGCTTTGTTTCTACTTTCTGCCATGCCTGATCGAGCATTGTTGTTTTGTCATCATCCGAAACAACAACTTTCCCAACTTTGCCGTCAGCCTGAGGCAGTGATATGACATCAACTTTGATTACAGCAGGTGCAGGAACAACAATAGGGGTAGGAGCAACTTTAGGTGCCGGAACAGTTTCAATAGCGACGGTACTTAACCACCCATTTGTGTCAATAGTACTCACGCCGAGATTTGTCTCTTTAGCACTGGAACATCCACTAAAAATCAACATAATAGTCAATCCGCTAACTGCAATAAATCGTTTCATATTCATACCCTTTTTAATTGACATCAACAATAAAATGTGTTCCACGGATTCCCATGGTTGCAGTTTTTGCTTTGAGTTGAAATGCTTTTGGATTAATTTTAGAAATGAGTCCTGTTACGCATTCCAAACTGCCCTTTGATAAATTAGTAGTAAAGACTTCTTTCTTTTCACTAAGATTAAACATGTATTCCTCAACTGTGAATTCACTATTGGATCCAACAGATATACGTGTATTATCTTTAAAAATCAAGCCGACTGAACTGCTTGCTCGTGTAATGATTTTATCTTTTTCAAGCACTTTTGTACCAACTCCTATAGCAAGCTCTTTACCCTCTCTTACTATATGTGCGTTACCTTTAAGCTTCTTTACCAGTGCAGCTTCATTTGCTAAAATAAACGAGAACATGCCTAACAAAATTATCAAATTGAAAATTTTCATACCCACCCCTTTATCTAAATTGTTTTTATTTCATTATCTTAACCAAGTTTAGATGAATGTATTATTATTTTATTTTATTTAATGTAAATTATTCCTTTCAGATTACCGTTTAAAAGCGGTAATTCGTGCAGCCGCTTCATTAGCCTATTATATAATTTGGTGAAAATAAAAGCATTTTTGTAATTAAATATCATGAAATTTATAGTATAATCAGGGATAAACAATATTTAATTCAAGGAAATGTTATGTCATTAAAAGTAGCTATAAATGGAACCGGTCGTATTGGTGTCATTGTAACAAAAATTGTAAGTGCAAGAGACGATATGGAGCTAGTAGCAATAAATACAACTTCAAAGCCGGCGATGCTTGAGTATTTACTAAAATATGATTCAGTTCATAAGGGTGTTAGTGCAAAAGTTATTGATGCGGATACGATTGAAATTAATGGCAAAAATGTAAAAATGTTCAGCCAAAGAGATCCAAAGAATATTGATTTCGGCGGTGCTGGAGCTGAAGTAGTAATCGAATGCACGGGTGCATTTTTAACAACTGAAGCATGTAAAGCATATTTGCATAATGGTGTAAAAAAAGTAGTCATGTCGGCACCTGCAAAAGATGATACGCCAACATATGTTTTAAACATCAATACAGATGCCTATAAAGGTGAAGAGATTATCTCAAATGCAAGTTGTACAACAAACTGTTTAGCGCCTATCTGTAAAGTTTTAGATGATGAGTTTGGCATTGTTAACGGTCTTATGACAACTATTCATTCATATACAAATGATCAAAATATACTCGATGTAAAACATAGTTCTGATTTTAGAAGAGCAAGAGCTGCTGCGGTTAATATGATCCCCACTACAACCGGTGCTGCTAAAGCGATTAGTTTAGTTATGCCACAACTTAAAGGCAAGTTAAATGGTTATGCTATGAGAGTTCCGACTCCGGATGTATCTGTAGTTGATTTAACTGTAAACTTGGCTAAAGATGTAACTGTCGAAGATATTACTGCTGCAATGGTAAAAGCTTCAAATGGCACTTTTAAAGGATTATTGGAAGTTGACTTTGATAAAAGAGTTTCCAGTGATTTTATAGGCAGTACATACAGTTCAACTTTTGTGCCGGACATGACAAGTGTTGTTGAGGGAAAAACAGTAAAAGTTTTAGCTTGGTATGATAATGAGTGGGGATACAGTTCAAGACTTGTAGATATGGTGAAATTTGTAGGAACAAGATAATGCTCTCATTTCATAGCCATGTTCCAGTTGCTGGAACTCTTGAAGCTAAAAATAGAATGCAGCATGCTTTTGAAGTTTTAAAGGATGAGATGACTAGTGATAAAGTTGGTTACTACAAGTTGCCAACGCTTTCACTTGAGCATCTTCAAACATTGAAAGCTATAGATACAAGTTCTTTTGAGCAAATAGTAGTTATCGGAATAGGCGGCTCAACTTTGGGCACAAAAGCGATAGACTCTATTCTTAGTTTAAATACGCCGGATGCAAAAGAGATGATATTTTTTGAAAATTCAGATCCTTTGACTATTTCAAGAAATCTTTCAAAAATAGACAAAGACAAAGCCTGTTTTTTCATTATCTCAAAATCAGGCGGGACTATTGAGACGACTTCTATTTTCAAAACTATCATAAACCATTTTAAATTAGATCTTGACGGTGAAGATAATGGTCGTGTTTTTGCGATTACAGATCATGGTTCACCACTTTCTAGATTTGCTAAGCACCATAAGTTACAGGAATTTAATATTCCGGATAATGTTGGTGGAAGATTTTCAGTTTTAAGTGCGGTAGGAGTTGTTCCTCTAGCTATGGCAGGGTATGATATGAATGCTGTCTTAGACGGTGCGCAGGAACTTATAGAGAGCTTTTTTAAAGAGGAAGAGAATCACCTTTTACAAAAAGCAAATTCATTTTATGAGAATCGTCAAAACCAAACTATAAATGTTCTTTTTTCTTATGCTGACAGCTTGGAAAACTTTACAAAATGGTATGTGCAGCTTTGGGGTGAATCTTTAGGGAAAATAGATATAGAAGGGGATAGAGTAGGACTTACTCCGATAGGTTTGATCGGTTCAGTTGACCAACACTCATTTTTACAACTCATCATAGAAGGACCAAAAGATAAAACTGTTACCTTCATAAAAATTGATGATTTCGAAAATGAGCTTACTATTCCTGATATCTCACTGTACGCGATTGAGAGTACAAATTTTATAAACAACAAAAGTTTTAATACTTTAATAGGTGCGCAATGTGATGCAACAATGCAAAGTCTTGTTGAATCTGGAGTAAATGTAGACTCTATAAGCTTAGATAAGATATCTGAAAAAAATATTGGTGCACTGATAATTAATTTTGAACTTTTAACATCTTTGGTAGGTGCAATGCTTAAGGTAAATACTTACAATCAGCCCGGTGTTGAACTCGGCAAACAAATTTTATACAAAAATCTAGAAAACATTTAAGGGCAATAATGAAACTTCATTCATACGATATCAATAAAAAATACAGTACAAGCGTAGCATACTTTTCTATGGAATTTGCAATAGACCAAGCTCTTAAAATATACTCAGGCGGATTGGGGTTTCTAGCAGGTTCTCACATGAGAAGTGCTTATGATTTAAAGCAAAATGTTGTGGGTATAGGTCTTTTATGGAGTTTTGGTTACTATGACCAAGAACGAAATGAAGATCGTACACTTCAGCCACGCTACACAAGAAAATTTTACTATTTTTTAGAAGAGCTTCCTGTAACAGTAAGTGTAAAGGTTGATGGTAAAGATGTACATGTAAAAGCTTTTTTACTTCGTGCTGAAGTATTTGGTACTGCTCCTATGATTTTACTCTCAACAGATACAGATGAAAATGACTATCTCTCAAGAACAATTACACATAAGCTTTATGACGGTAATCAAAAAACCCGCGTAGCCCAAGAAATGGTTTTAGGTATCGGCGGTGTTAAAGTTTTAGAGGCGATGAAACAAAATATTGAAATTTATCATATGAATGAAGGTCATTCGTTACCACTTGTTTATCAACTGTATAACCGTTATCAAGATATGGCGGAGTTGAAAAAACATGTTGTTTTTACAACGCATACTCCTGAAGCTGCCGGCAATGAAATCCATAATATTCATTTTTTACATGAGATGGGATTTTTTAATGAGCTTGATTTAAATACGGTGAGAACTATTAGCGGCTATGAGCATGATGATAATTTCAGTTTAACAGTCGGTGCTCTTCGCAGCGCAAAAAGAGCTAATGCTGTTTCTAAGATACATGGAACAGTATCTAATGAGATGTGGGGAAAAGTTGAAAACAGATGCGAGATTATCTCTATTACTAATGCTCAAAATAAAAAATACTGGACAGATAAAACACTTATCCGTGCCTTGGATGAGCATGAAGACTATGAACTTGTAGCTCGAAAAAAACACCTTAAAAAAATTCTTTTTGATGAGGTTGCAAATCAAACCGGAAAAATGTTTGATCCTGAGATTTTGACGATTGTATGGGCTAGACGATTTGCTGAGTATAAGCGTCCAGGATTACTGAAATATGATTTTGAAAGATTTATTAAATTGATAGAAAACAAGGAAATGCCGGTACAGATTATATGGGCTGGAAAACCTTATCCTACTGATTTTGGTGCCATTGAAATATTTAACGAACTTATACACATAAGCCGTAGATATCCAAATATTGCCGTTATTGTCGGATATGAACTGACTTTATCCAGACTTCTAAAACAAGGGAGCGACATTTGGCTCAATACACCAAGAATCACAAGAGAAGCAAGCGGGACAAGTGGTATGACTGCGAGCATGAATGGTTCAATTCACTTTTCTATTGATGATGGATGGCATCCGGAGTTTGCAAGAGACGGTAAAAATTCTTTTACAATTCCTGCTCTTGATCATAATCTTAGTATTGCAGAACAAGACAGAATTGATAATATAAATATGATGGATATTTTAGAAAATACCATTCTTCCAACATACTACAATGAACCGACAAAATGGGTGAAAATAATGAAAAGTGCACTCTCTGATATAGAACATGAATTTGATTCAGCAAGAATGGTGGACCAATATTATGATCTTATGTTTAACTATAAGCCAAAAACAGAGGCGAAATAAATGACTTCTAATATAAGTTATATGAGTGGAGTAAAAAGTCTTAAAGATATTGATATTGAAGGCAAAAAAGTATTAATTCGTGTTGACTTTAACGTTCCCGTTGATTCTAATGGCAATATCTCAGATGATCGCCGTATCCGTTCTGCACTTCCGACTATCAACTACTGTATAGATCATAATGCATGTTCTATAACTTTGGTATCACACTTTGGCAATCCAAAAGGCGGGTATGAGGAGAAATATTCTCTTAAGGGTGTTCGTAAACGATTAGAAAGACTTCTGAATAAAAAAGTTGAGTTTGTAGAGGATTTTGAAGCTTCTAAGGATGAAATTGCTGCATGCTCACTAGAGAGAGTTTTTTTACTTGAAAATATCCGTTTTCATGAAGGTGAGAAAAAAAATGATGAAGAGCTTTCAAAAAAACTGGCTTCGATATGTGATGTGTATGTAAATGATGCTTTCGGAACTTCTCATAGAGCACATGCTTCAACACATGGGATAACCAAATATGTACAAACAAAAGTAGCCGGTTTTTTAATGATGAAAGAGGTGGAAGCATTTTCTAAAGCCTTAGAAGAACCGGTTCGCCCAATTGCTTTAGTGGTTGGCGGTGCTAAAATCTCTTCTAAAATCACTTTGTTGGAAGCTGTATTGCAAAAAGTGGATAAGCTTATAATCGGTGGAGCAATGAGCAACACATTTTTAAAAGCTTTAGGTTATGACATGATGGACTCCTTATATGAAAAAGAGTATGTTGAAACTGCCTCACATGTACTCACTCATGCCAGAGAAAATGGAGTAAAAGTTTATTTACCTGTGGATGTAGTGATTACTGACTCTATAGAAAAGCCTGTTGATGTTAAAGTTGTTCCGGCTCAAGATGTTTTAGAAGGTTTCAGGGCTGTTGATATCGGTCCTGCAACCGTAAAACTCTTCAGTGAAGCAATAGAGTTGTCAAATACTATTATCTGGAATGGTCCTATGGGAATTTACGAGATTGATAAATTTTCAAAAGGTACTTTCAAAATAGCAGCTGCTATGGGTGATTGTTATGCTTATACTATCGTTGGCGGTGGTGATACTGCCGATGCTGTTGATAAATGTGGAGAATCTGAAAATTTTAGCTTTATATCTACGGGTGGTGGAGCATCCCTTGAACTTTTAGAAGGGAAAATATTGCCGGGCTTTGAAAATTTAGACCGTAAAGTTGAGGTGAATTAATGGCATTGGCAATCATGTGCTCAGGCGGTGATGCGCCTGGGATGAATCCGGCAATAAAAAAGTTCGTTGATTACAGTTACAAACTAGGACATGAGGCATATCTGATATATGACGGATTGGAAGGTTTAATAGACAATAGGATTAAAAAAGCAAGTCATCAGGATGTAGCTGGAATAGTTCATATTGGCGGAACGATTATCCGTTCATCTCGTTCAAAGCGCTTTTTTGAACATGAGTATCGTCTTAAAGCCTTTAATAATCTTAAATCTCATGGTATACAGGGAGTTGTTGTTTTAGGTGGTGATGGTTCGTTTCGCGCTATGGAAAAGTTTAGTTCAGAATTTGATATCAATTTTGTTGGAATTCCAACGACCATAGACAATGATATTTACGGAACAGAGTACTGCTTAGGCGTTGATACCGCACTCAATGTAATAAGAGATGCACTGGATAAGATTAGAGATACGGCATCATCTTTTAATCGCGCTTTTATAGTAGAAGTTATGGGCAGAGACTGTGGTTACTTAGCTGTTGTCTCAGCTATGATCAGCGGAGCTGAAATTTGTATCATTCCGGAAGTAGAGTTTAATACAGAAGAAGTTGAAAAAAGATTAGTTCAAGAGATTAAAGAAGGTAGAAATTATATTCTTGCTATAATATCTGAAGGTTCTAAAAACACATCAGAGGTTCATTCTTGGATACAAGAAAAGCTTGGACTTGAAACTAGGGTGAGTATCTTGGGACACATTCAAAGGGGTGGTAATCCAACTGTTTACGACCGCTTGATGGCTTTTGACTTTACTATTAAAGCCGTTGATTATTTACTTTCTCATAGTGATTCCAATAAAGTTGTAGTTTACCAAAAAGGTGAATTCAGTTTTATGGAGATAGAAGAAGTAGTATCGAACAAATATCAGTTACCACAGCATTATTTAGACGCAATAAATTATTTAGATTAAATATCAATTATATAAAAGGGAGACAGAGATGAAAGCAGTAGTTATGGCAGGCGGGTTTGGAACTAGGATTCAACCACTTACACATTCAAGACCAAAGCCAATGTTGCCAATTATAAATAAGCCTATGATGGAGCATACAATGATGATGCTCAAAGATTTGGGTATTACAGAGTTTATAGTTCTTTTGTACTTTAAACCTGAAATAATTCAAGATTATTTTAAAGATGGAAGTGAGTTTGGGATTAAAGTTAGTTACGTTGTCCCAGATGCTGACTATGGCACTGCCGGTGCTGTAAAATTGGCGCAAGAGTACATCGGCGATGAAAATTTCATTATCGTTAGTGGAGATCTTGTGACAGACTTTGATTTTAAAAAGTTATTTGATTTTCATGCTGATAAAAAATCACAGTTATCTATTGGTCTGACTTCTGTTGAAAATCCCCTGCAGTTTGGTGTTGTAATAGCAAACGAAGATAATGTAATCGAGAAATTTTTAGAAAAACCGAGCTGGGGTGAGGTCTTTAGCGATACTATAAACACTGGAATATATATAATTGAACCGGAAATTTTGGATTTTATCCCTAGGGGTGAGAATTTTGATTTTGCAAAAGATCTGTTTCCCCTACTTATGAAAAAAGATATCGAATTGATGGGCTTAAACCTTAGCGGATACTGGCGAGATGTAGGTAATCCTGAAAGTTATAGAGAAGTTTTTGAAGATATCTTAAACGGCAAAGTGAAGCTGCATATATCCGGTAAGAAGAAAGAATATCCAGATGGAGTATTGTATTCTCATGGCAAAAATGAATTAGACCACTCTGTTGATATAATTGGCACAGTAATCTTAGGTGAAAATATAAAAATCGGCAAAAATACAAAACTAAACAATGTTGTCATCGGCAATAATGTTACTATAGGAAGTTCTTGTAAGATAAGAAACAGTGTCTTATGGGAAGATATAGTCATTGAGAAAAATGTGCATTTAGATAATAGTGTGATTTGTAACAACAATTTTATCGGTAAGAATGTAACTGCCAAAGCAGGTTTGATTTTAGCACAAGGCTGTGAAATAGGGCAGTTGGCTTCTTTTAATCAGGATGTTACAATTTGGCCGGACAAAAAAGTCGAACCGGCATCCATTATAAATCACAATCTTGTCTTAGGTAATAAATATAAAAATTCTATTTTTGAAAATGGAAGTGTTGCTGGTAAAAGTAACATAGAGTTGTCATGTGAAATGACTACTAAACTTGCAGAAGCATTCGCAGCTCAACTGCCTGTAGGCTCTACTGTTATAGTCGGTCGTGATCATGACAAAAGCTCTCGTATGCTCAAGCGTGCATTTTTAGGCGGTTTACTCTCTGCCGGAATAAATGTCGTAGATATAAAAAGTGTGCCATCTTCAGTGCTTAGATATACGCTGGCAAATGATGATAATTTAGTGGGCGGAGCTCATTTTAAAAGATGTACCTCTGATACTACAGATTCTATAATTACATTATTTAATGAAGAGGCCATAAGAATTGATTCTAACTCGGCGAAAAGTGTTGAAAAATCATTTTTCACAGAAAAATTCCGTCGTGTTGATTTTACGCAGATCGGTACAATTCATGAAACTACAAACCACATTGAATGTGTAAGCTATAAAGAAGCTATTGAGAATAACATTGATCATGGAATTATGAAGTGTGGAAATTTTAAAGTAGCGGTTGATTTAATGCATGGCGTTGTTGCTGACCTTTTTCCTCAAGTACTCAATCATTTGGGTGTTGAAAATATAGTCTTAAATTCCTACTATGATGAGAAAAAATTATTCAATATATCAATGCTGGAGAAGAATGCTCATACAAATATATCTGCAATTGTAACAAGTTTAGAATATGACATGGGTTTGATTATATATCCAAATGCTCAGCAATTAAGCTTGGTAAGCGAAGACGGAGTAGTTCTAAATAAAATAATAGGCCTATACAGTGTACTTGAACTTTTAAACATTGATTCAAAAGATAGAAAAAAAAGAGTATTTTTACCTTCATGGGCACCGGATATAAAATATTTTGAAAATTTAGAAATCCAAAGAGGAAAATACTCTAATTTTAAAGCTTCACAACTGAAGCAGTATGATCTTATTGCTACAGTAGACGGCAATTTTGCTTTTACAGAATTTGGATATACCCGTGATGCCATGTATGCGAGTTTAAAAATTATGGAGCTTTTAAGCTGTCATAATATAAAACTTTCCGAGCTTGCAAAAAGTATTGATGAGTTCTATTATAAAGCTTTTGAAATATCTTGTTCTCAAGCCCTAAAGGGAAAAATGATGAGAAAATTCCTTGAAGATTCAAAAGGTAAAAAGTCATCTTCAGCGGATGGTGTTAAGATTTGGGAAGATGAAAATGATTGGATTTTAATGATTCCAGATCAGTATAGGGATAGTTTAAATATATATATTCAAGCAACAGATGAAAAGAATGGTGAAGCTATTTATGAAAAATATACATCTAAAATAGCCGTATGGTCACAAGAATAAGGAGCTTTTTTGAAACTTAGTTTTATATGGCATATGCATCAGCCTGATTATCGTGATGTAAGCGGAATAATGCAAATGCCTTGGGTATTTTTGCATGCTATAAAAGATTATTATGATATGCCTTGGATGTTGGCGAGACATGAAACACTCAAAGCAACCTTTAATATAACAGCACCTCTTATCCAGCAGCTAAAGCTCTATTATAACCATCCAGAGGAGTCAGATAAATTTTTGGCTCTGTGGCTGAGAAATCCGTCAACCTTAGAAGAAGATGAACGTAAGTGGATTATAAAGCTTTGTAAAAGTACTCAGTATGAGACTATGGCAAAACCATTTGAGCGCTATGTTGAACTTTATGCGCAGGAACATTTTAACAATACAGAGCTTATGGATTTGGAAGTTTTGTTTATCTTATCTTGGTGTGGTGTTTATTTACGCAATAACAGTCAGATTATAAAAGATTTGATAGAACAGAAAAAAAATTATAGCTATGAAGATAAAACTTTGCTTTTAAATGAGTTGTCAAATTTTGTATCCGGTATATTTGAGTATTATGCAAAACTTCAAAAAGACGGTATTATAACTATTTCGACAACTCCATTAAACCATCCTATTTTACCACTTCTTATGGATATGCAAAACGCTACCAGAGCAAATATAAATACACACATGCCAAAAGAGTATGAAAAACTCGAGGATGATGCTCTTTTGCAAGTACTAAGAGCAAAAGATCTTTTTATAGATACTTTTGGTTTTGAACCTGATGGTTTTTGGCCTGCGGAAGGTGCAGTTGATGAGAGTAGTGTGAAGCTTCTCCAGTCGTGCGGGATAAAGTGGATAGCAACAGATGAAGAAATATTATTTAAGTCTTTAAAAACGAATAATAGAGATGCTCTTTACACCCCTTATAACTATGATGGCATGTGTATCGGATTTAGAGATCATTATTTAAGTGATTTGATAGGTTTTACCTATAGGCATCAAGATTCCTATAGTGCATCGAAACATTTCATTGGAGAATTGTCAAAAATCCAGCATGTAAATCCAGACGCTACAGTTTTTGTAATTTTGGACGGTGAAAATGCCTGGGAATTCTTCAAAAATAACGGTTTTGATTTTTTCAATGCCCTCTATAGCGATTTTAGATCTTGTTCATGGTGTCAAACTGTACACATGGATGATGTTTTAAAGCTGCCTTCCAAAGAACTTACGTACATAGCGCCTGGAAGTTGGATACATGGCTCGTTTAATACTTGGGTAGGTCACAGTGAAAAAACAAGAGCTTGGGAGTTGATATTTCTTACAAAAAGAGACTACGAGCACCATTCAGATACAGTGGATGAACATATAAAATCAAAAATAGTGGATCATTTTTTAGCAGCTGAGTGTTCTGACTGGTTCTGGTGGTATGGTGATGATCATTACACAGAATTCGGAGCTGAATTTGATGAGTTGTTTCGTTCGCATTTGATTAATATTTATGATCTTATCGGGATAACCCCTCCGGCTGACTTATTTGTACCAATCATCAAAAATAAAAGCGCAGAAAGCTTTTGGCTTAAACCTCAGTCGGATATATCTCCGTCCATTAATGGGCATCATGACTCATTTTTTGAATGGATTGGCTGTGGCGTAGTGGATGAGACTAAACTTTTTTCAACCATGGATAAGCAAAGAGGTCCAATAAAAAAGATATATTATGGTCAGGATAACGAAAAACTCTATTTTGCATTTGAGGGCAAAATCAAAAAGATGTGTTTAAGTGATTCTTTGACTGTTATCATTGATCCTATTGATGTAAGAGGAACAATCCCCTTTGGGGCAAATGAAACTTTTATTGACAATTTAAAAGTGAGCGTAGCCTGCGGTGATTGGTTTGAGATTTGCATTGACAGAAGTAAAATTTTCAATGATGAGATATCTATAAGATTTGAACTTGAAAAAGATGGAAAAGTAATTCAGACTCTTCCCGGCTTTGGTGAACTTAAAATAGATTTAGGTGATGATTACAGCCATAATTGGTTTGTGTAGAGGAAAATAGAATGAAAAAAGTATCTTTACTGTTTGGTGTTCACATGCATCAACCGGTTGACAATTTTGGTGAATCAGTGGATGAAGCTATAGAATTATGCTATAAGCCATTTTTTGAGACAATGATTAAGTATCCTGATTTTAAATTTGCTGTTCATTGCAGCGGATGGTTGCTTGATAAAATTAGAGTAGAACATTCTGATACATTTGAAAATATGAAATCATTAACAAAAAATGGTTCTATCGAGTGGATTGGAGCGGGTTATTATGAACCGGTTTTAAGTGCTATCCCCTCAACGGACCGTCGTGCTCAAATTAAAAAACTAAGCTCTTATTTACATAAATATTTTGGTGTAAAACCAAAAGGTTTATGGCTGACAGAAAGGGTTTGGGAATCGGCTTTGATCCCTGACTTGGCAGCATCTGGAATTGACTATACGGTTGTTGATGATTATCACTTTTTAAGCAGCGGATATGATGCTTCAAAGATGGATGGCTTTTATACTACAGAGGAAAACGGTGCGGATTTGTCTCTCTTTCCTATTGCCAAGTCACTTCGATATGCATTGCCCTTCTATAGTGTTAAAAGAGCAGTTGATTCTATTTTAGCATGTTCTCAAAATGAAAATTCAGCAGCTATAATCTTTGATGATGCAGAAAAGTTTGGTCTTTGGCCTCAGACTCATGCTTGGGTTTATGAAAAAAAATGGCTTGAAGGTTTTGTTGAAGCAGTTTTAGCAAATGAAAGGATTAAGACAGAGCATTACAGTTCCTATATGAAAAATAACCGTTCACTGGGAATCGCTTACCTGAACAATACATCTTATTTTGAGATGGGAGAGTGGAGTCTTAAAAGCAGACAAACCATAGCTCTTGAAGAGTTAAAGCAAAAAATGGGTGATGATTATTTTAATGATGTCGGAGTCTCATTTATAAAAGGCGGGATTTGGAAAAACTTTTTTATAAAATACCATGAGAGCAACTATCTTCATAAAAGAATGCTGCATCATAGTTTACAGCAGGACTCTTTAGATAAAAACTCACTTGAGTCGCTCTATAAGCTTCAAACAAATGATGTTTTCTGGCATGGCGTTTTCGGTGGGTTGTATCTTCCAAATCTTCGCGATAATGCTTATAAGTATTTGCTTGAAATTGAAAAATCAAAAGCTAAAAAAGAAACAAGTTTTGAAGTTTTAGATATAGATAAAGATGGCTTTGATGAACTTAAAGTTTTAACCCAAAATCTCAGCCTTGTTTTTTCAACAAAGTTTGGCGGACAGATGGTGGAATTTGGTTCACTAGATACTCTTTTTAATTGGCAAAACACTCTCATGAGAAGAGAAGAAGCTTACCATGACAAAATACTTCATCCAAAAGAGAGTGACCATGTGCATAAAGAGACTAAAGATGAGATAGCTACAATTCATAATGAGTCTTTAGTTATAGATGAAGCCCTAAAGGCTGAACTGATTTATGACTGGCATCCAAAAAATTCATTTATAGACCATTTTAGTGACGAAGAGTTTACGCAAGAGAATTTTAAAAGTTTAACATTTAAAGAGGTTGGTGATTTTGCAAATCAGCCTTTTGAATTAAATAAGAAGAAAAATATATTTCTCAGAAATGGTGGAATATTTTTGGATAATGCATATAGAAATTATGCAACTACTTTAGAGAAAGAGTATACATTTTCTGCGAACTCAATCACTTTAGATACAAAATGTAAAAGCGAATATGAGGAAAAACTCTTTTTTGCTCAGGAGTTTAATTTTCACTTTGCACATCCGGATAAGGTGACATTTAACTCTAAAAACTTAAGCAATGGTTTTAGCCAACATGGCACAGACGAACTTTTAATCATAGATGATTTTACAAATAAGACTTTAAAAATTAAAGTGAATCAGAAATGTAGTATTTTTGCTTTTATTTTAAATACAATTTCTCAAAGTGAGAGCGGTTTTGATAGAGTGGCACAGGGGGTAAGTTTTATATTTACAACCCCATTCGAATCAAAACTGAAATTAAAATTTTCTTTGGAGTTAGCAGATGTCTGAGATAAGATTAGACCGTGTTCATAACCAGTATGTACTCATAGCACCGGAGAGACTGCATCGCCCAAGTTTAGGACACCATCATGTTAAAAATCTTTCAAGTGCCAAATGTCCGTTTTGTGAGGGAAATGAGGAGTTAACACCTCATGAAGTCTTTGCTATAAGAGATAATGAGCCAAATGCACAATCTTGGAAAACAAGAGTCATTCCAAATCTTTACAAAGCTGTTCAAATTGAGCTTGAGGATACATCTAAAAGAGACGGGATGTTTGAATCTATACCCGGCGTCGGCGCACATGAGATACTGATAGACTCACCGTTACATGATAGTAATTTAGTTGATCTTGGAAAAGAGGGTATTGAAAATTGGCTTAGAAGTATGATTATCCGTATTGAAGATTTGAGCAAAGATAAGAGATTGATTCATCTAAGTATATTTAAAAACTATGGACAGAATGCCGGTTCAACTCAAGATCATCCTCATACGCAATTATTGGCTCTGCCTGTTATGCCTCAGAATGAGTTGGTCTTTTTAGAAAGAAATATGAAGTACTATCGCCGTCATGGGCGGGGAATAGTTGAGGATGTCGTTTATAACGAAAAAATTGCTAAAGAGAGATTGCTTTATGAAATTGGTGAGTTTATAGCTTATTGTCCATTTGCAAGTGCTTTTCCTTTTGAAGTTATGATAGCACCAAGAAGAAGTATCCCTAGTTTAAATATGTGCAGCAGAAAAGAGATTGGCGATCTGGCTCTTATAATTAAAGAAGTCTTCGGGATGTTAGAATCTCAACTGGGCTCTTTTGATTACAACCTATATTTTCACTTAGCGCCAATAAATTATAATTTTGAAAATGAAGAGTATATGAAACATATAGATAGGTGTTACAGCTTTAGTGTAAGGATAACTCCCCGTATATTTCGTTTAGGCGGTTTTGAAGTTTCTACGGGAATGGCTATAAATAGTGTAGTTCCCGAAGAGTGTGCTAAATTATTACGAGGAGATTGATAGCATGAAAGTGCTTTTTGCATCAAGTGAGATATATCCATTTGCTAAAACCGGCGGTTTGGCAGATGTAGCTGATGCTCTTCCCTATGCCTTAACAAGCCTTGTTGATATTTCAAGGGTAATGCCATTTTATGGCTTTATGAAGAAGAAAGATTTTAAATTTCATGATAATTTTACTATTACAATTGATAGAATTGATTATAACATAGAGATTTTCACTAAAACAACAGATGCTTTAATAACATATTTTGTGAAGGCTCCTCTTCTTAGCACCACGGAAAACCTTTATGGTGATAAAGGGATTGATTATTTAAATAATGACTTGCGTTTTGGCTTATTTTGTAAAGCAATTGTGAAGCTTAGTGCTAGACTTGGGATTGAAGTTTTACACCTTAATGATTGGCACACGGCTTTGAGTGCACTTTTTATAAAAGAGTCAAATTTAAATATAAAAACAATTTTTACAATTCATAATCTTGCATATCAGGGAGTATTTGATAAAAGTTCACTTAAGAGATTGTCTATTAATAAAAAATATTATCATATGGATGGTTTAGAATTTTATACAAATGTGAATTTTTTAAAAGCAGGGATAGCGTATAGTGACCATGTGACTACGGTAAGTCCAGCGTATGCCAAAGAGATTTTAACTAAAGAATTTGGATGCGGTTTGGATGGTTTTTTAATACATCATAAGAAGAAGTTGAGCGGAATTTTAAACGGAATAAATTATGATGTTTTTAACCCTTCAACTGACAAGGCGCTTGAGTTCACCTACGATAAAGACAGCTTTGAAAACAAATATAAAAATAAACTCTCTTTCATAAAACAGTCAACACTCAAAGACCCGAGAACTCCGCTGTTTGTCATGATTACCCGTTTAGTGGAACAAAAGGGCGTTGATTTATTAATGGAATCCATTGAAGATTTATTGGTAAAGAAAGTGAATCTTTTTGTTTTAGGCGAGGGTCCTGCCAAGATTTGCAAGAAACTAAACATACTCTCAAAAAAATATGATAATTTTGAGTTTTTTGAGGGGTATAATGATACTGTGTCACATCAGACTTATGCAGTAGCAGACTTTTTGCTTATGCCTTCAGTGTTTGAACCATGCGGATTAAACCAGTTTATAGCTATGCGCTATGGAGCTGTTCCTATCGTTCATGCAGTCGGCGGCTTAATAGACAGCGTATATGAAGATAGTATGCTTTGTGGAGCCGGTCTAGTTTTTGAGAATCAAACTAAAGAAGAATTTCTTTTTGCAATAGAGAGAGCTCTCGAACTTAAAAAGAACAGTAAAAAGTTTAAGTCAGTTATGAAGTTTAACATGGAATGTGATTTCTCTTTTGCAAAGAGTGCCTTAGAATATTTAAAATTGTATAAGAGTTTATCATGACTCTTGGTTTAGACGCTGGGGGAACCTACTTACGTTATGAGTTGCGTAATCAAAATAAAATAATAAAAGCTTCGTCTGTAAAAAGTTCAGAAATAGGGCTGAGTCAGTATATAGAAAATATTTTGTCATTTGAGAAAAATATAAAAAATATTTGTATCTCTTTTGCCGGACAGGTTAAAGATGGTGTTATTTCCTCTTCTCCAAATATTGTTGTAGACAGGCATAATATAAAAGAATATTTTGAACTCAAGTATGATGTAAACTTTTTTATAGAAAATGATTTAAACTGCGCTGTTTTGGCAGAGGCTAAAGCGCATAAAAGTGACAACATCTGTGCCTTGTATATTGGAACCGGCTTGGGTCTGGGAGTTTTAAGTTCTTCTACACTTATAGAGGGCGCTAACAGTGTTGCTGCAGAACTTGGGCATATTCCGTATAAAGAAACGCCTTTCGCATGTGGCTGCGGTAAAAGCAACTGCATAGAATTATTTGCTTCGGGTACTGCACTGAAGATGTGGAAAAGTTACTATGATGTTGATGAGTCTTTAACACTCAAAGAGCTTAAAAACAGTAGCAATAAAAATGAAAATAAAATTTATGAAGAGTTTGAAAAAGCTTTACTGTATGCAGCTGGAACTGCCATAACACTCTTTAATCCGGAATTTTTGGTATTGGGTGGCGGTATTATGATGAGTAACAGTGATCTGTGTGATACAGTGATTTCCAAAATGCAGGATTACGCTATGCCGATAGCTCTGCAAAAGCTTAAAATACAAAATACAAAAATACAAAATGCGTCATTAGAAGGTGCATTTTTACTGAAGGATTATCATGCTTAAAAATAAGTTAAAGATTTTATTTGCGGCTGCTGAAGTTGTGCCGTTTGCAAAAACAGGCGGACTTGCCGATGTTGCGGGAGCTCTTCCAAAAGCGCTGAAAGAGCTAGGACATGACATCATTGTTGTGATGCCGAGATATTACAAAATTGATAAGTCAAAACTTACCAAACTACCTGCTCCGTTGGGAGTTCCGATGGGAGTAATGGGTGAGCTTTGGGCGGCAGTTTATACTACAACTCTGCCTCAAAGTGATGTGCCGATTTACTTTATAGACTATGAAGAGTATTTTGGAAGACATGGACTTTATGAAGATGAAAATGACGGATATCACGATAACGATAATCGCTTTATATTTTTCTCAAAAGCAGCGTTGCAGCTTTGTAAAATGTTGCAGTTTACACCTGATATCATCCATGCAAATGACTGGCATACGGCTGCAATGCCGCTTCTTAGCAGAACCAGATTTGTTCATGACTTTGCACATACTGCGTCAGTTTTAACTATTCATAATTTACAACATCAAGGAAACTTTTTTAAAGGCATTATGGATGTTATGGAAGTTGGTTGGGGACATTTTAATTCGCATGAGTTTGAGGATTTTGACAGAGTAAACCTTTTAAAAGGGGCAATTGAACAAGCTGATGCCGTAACAACTGTTTCAAAAAAATATGCACAGGAAATCCAAACTGAAGAATTTGGATTTGGACTTGAGAAGCATATACAAGCACATGCAAAAAAGCTCTTTGGTATTTTAAACGGAGTGGATTATAACGAGTGGAATCCATCACTGGATAATGCTTTGGCTAAAAAATATGATTTGGATGACATGTCAGGCAAGTTGGAGTGTAAAAGAGATATTCAAAAACATTTTAACTTAGAAGTTCGTGATGATGTAGCACTCATAGGCTTTGTGGGGCGTTTTGCTGAGCAAAAAGGGATAGGATTGATTGCCGGCGTCATCAACGGTATTTTAGATTTGGATGTTCAAATCGTTATGCTCGGAGCCGGTGAAAAATGGGCAGAGGGATTTTTTAGCGATGTAGCGCATCATAGAGCAAATTTTGGTTTACATGTAGGTTATTCTGATGCACTGGCTCATAAAATAGAAGCTGGAAGCGACATGTTCCTAATGCCGTCTATATTTGAACCTTGCGGATTAAACCAGATATACAGCCTTCGTTATGGAACTTTGCCGATTGTAAGAGCAGCTGGCGGACTTGACGACACAATCATTAATTTTGATGAAAATCATAAAAACGGAAATGGATTTAAATTTTATGAAGCATCACAAGATGCGCTTTATAATACAGTTTTATGGGCTGTAGATATATATAACAATGACAAAACAGAATTTAAGATTATGCAAAAGACAGCCATGAAAGAGCATTTTAGCTGGATAGATTCGGCAAAAGGCTATGAGGCAGTGTACGAATATGCTTTGAGTAAAAAACGCGTATCAAAATAAAGGAAAAACGATGAGACATGAAATATTTTATGATGTGACACTTTTTAGCGACCTCGATATTTACTTCTTTAAAGAAGGTTCTCACTCAAAACTTTATAACCATTTAGGCTCACATGTACTTCTTAGAGAGGGAGTTGAAGGGGTTTATTTCGCTCTTTGGGCACCAAACGCAAATTCTGTATCTGTCAGAGGTGATTTTAATGATTACAACCATGATTCTCATCAGCTAAAAAAACGTACAGATGAGTCTGGCATCTGGGAAGGTTTTATAGTTGGTGTTGAACAGGGCATGACATATAAATACCATATAAAATCGGAGCAAGAAAATGCAAATCAGGATAAAATTGACCCATACGCTTTTCATTCTGAAGTAGCTCCAGCCTCTGCTTCAAAAGTTTGGAGTTTGGATAAGCATCAGTGGAATGATGAAAGCTGGATGAAGTCACGCCATAAAAACAACTCCCACAAAGCTCCTATCTCCATATATGAAGTTCACTTGGGCTCATGGAGAAGAAAAGTTGAAGAGGGCGGGCGTTTTTTAACTTACCTCGAATCAGCTCATGAACTGGCCGCTTATTTAAAAGATATGAACTTTACCCATGTGGAACTTATGCCAATTACGGAGTTCCCATTTGAGGGTTCCTGGGGTTATCAGGTAACAGGTTATTTTGCCCCGACTGCCAGATATGGAACTCCTGAAGAATTTATGAGTTTTGTGGATATTATGCATGCCAATGGGCTCGGAGTTATTTTGGACTGGGTTCCATCACACTTTGTAACAGACGGACATGGTCTTATGAACTATGACGGAAGCTGTCTTTATGAGCATAAGGACCCACAAAAAGGATACCATCCGCAGTGGAAAAGTGCAATATTTAACTATGACAGAAATGAAGTCCGAGCCTTTTTAATCAGCTCAGCAATGTTCTGGCTTGAAAAGTATCATATTGATGGCATCAGAGTAGATGCAGTAGCTTCTATGCTTTACTTGAATTATGCAAGAGAAGAGGGTGAGTGGACACCTAACGAAGATGGCAGCAATGTAAATCGTGGTGCTGTGAAATTCTTAAAACAGCTAAATACAACTACTTATGAAGCATTTAGTGACACTATGATGATGGCAGAAGAGTCTACAAACTATTCCATGGTTACTGGTCCTGTAAATCAAGGTGGTTTGGGTTTTGGCTATAAATGGAATATGGGTTGGATGCATGACATACTCAAATATATGAAGTTTGACCCATTCTTTCGACAGCATCACCATGAGCATTTGACTTTTAGTTTTGTGTATATGTTCAATGAAAATTATGTCCTTCCTCTCAGTCATGACGAAGTGGTTCACATGAAGGGTTCTTTAGTCAATAAAATGCCTGGGGACAACTATAAAAAATTTGCAAATTTAAGAACTCTTTTTGCCCTTATGATAGCGCATCCAGGTAAAAAACTTCTTTTTATGGGTGGTGAGTTTGCCCAGTTTGCAGAATGGAATTATGAACAAAGTCTTGATTGGCATCTTCTGGAATATCCGGAGCATAGAGGAGTACAACATACTCTAAGAACTCTCAACAAGCTGTACCGAGATGAACCGGCACTTCACAAAAATGATGTAGAAAAAGATGGTTTTGAGTGGATAGATGAAAATGACTACAATGCAAATGTCATCTCCTTTATCCGCAAGGGTGCAAAAAACCAAAAGCCTGTTATAGTTATATGCAACTTCTCAGACAAAGAACATGTGGACTATCCGGTAGGATTGCCAAGTAAAGGTTCGTATGAAGAGATTTTTAACTCTAACGATGAAGCGTTCGGCGGTTTTTCTAAAAAAAGAGATGAGCCTATAAAATCGATACCGCAAGAGCAACATGGAAGAAAAGATATGTTAAAAATAACCTTGGCGCCACTGAGTGTTGTATATTTAAAAAAGATTAAATAGTGTTACTAAAAACTTATAAAATACTTATGCTTTTTTCTTGAATGGCAAAAGTAACATAAATATTATTTATCTTTGTGCTACAATCTTTTCAACTTAATTTTAAAGGAAAAATAATGAAAAAACTAAATCTTACAGCACTTTTACTAGGTGCAGCTCTTTTTACAGGACTAGGTGTAACATCTGCGAGTGCAGAAGGTATGAAATGTGGTGCAGGTAAATGTGGAAAAGGTATGATTAAGCCTATTGAGGCTGAGGGAAAGTGTGGCGTAAAAAAGGATGATGCAATGGAAGCTGGAAAATGTGGTGCTGAGAAAAAAGCTGCAATGGAAGCTGGAAAGTGCGGAACAGAGAAAAAAGATGCAATGGAAGCCAAAAAGTGTGGTAGTAATAAATAGTTCTCTTTAAAATCTATAAAAAACAGATGGAAACACAGGTTTCTCTCTGTTTTTTAAAATGTATGGTTTTTATCTCAATATCAGTCTTAACCTTCAGTAAAAATAATTGAATCTATCGGAACATATCAAAAAACTTATAAAAAAATAAATAGGAGTGCTCATGTTAGGTGTTATTGTCGCAACACTTTTTATCTCCCTAATTGCCAATATTTTTTTAAAAAAGTTTGCTCTTCCAACGATTATTGGTTACATATTTACCGGAACAACAATATCTTACCTTTTTGACTTACATTCGGTCGTAAATAATCAGCAGCTCAAAGATGTTGCAGAATTTGGTATAGTTTTTTTAATGTTTACTATAGGGCTGGAATTTTCTGTTAAGCATTTAAAAGAGATGAAGTATGAAGTATTTGTAGTTGGTTCTTTACAAATTTTAATCACAACTTTTGTCATCTTTATAATCTCTTTCTTTCTTTTTGGCTTAGACAAATACAGTGCACTGGTAATCTCTATGGCTGTTGCCATGTCTTCGACAGCTATAATCCTAAAAACGTTTAATGAAACAGGCGAAATAAATAAACAATACGGGAAAAATGCCCTTGGTATTTTAATCATGCAAGATATCGCAGTAATCCCTGTATTAATTATTATAGGTGTCATTAGTTCTAAAGCTAGCAATCTCGAAAGTGTTGCATCTGGGATTATATTCGGTGTAGCTATTTTGCTTGTTTCATTATACATCATTGGAAAATACTTACTCGAGCCATTTTTTACCCAGATTGTAAAAACTCATTCAGATGAGTTGTTTATTGGGTCTATTCTTTTTTTAGCTATCGGAGCATCATACGGTGCGCATGCACTTGGATTTTCATACTCTTTGGGTGCTTTTATAGCGGGTATGCTTATAGCTGAAACAAAATATAAACATCAGGCAGAAGCGGATTTGATTCCATTTAGAGATTTACTCTTAGGCGTTTTCTTTGTTACTGTGGGGATGCAGATAAAGTTCAATATTATATTCGAGTATGCGCACCTCATTATTTTCTTACTTCTATCTATTATGCTCATTAAATTTATTATAATATTTTTAATTGCAAAGATGAGCAAGGATAACAATAGAAGAACGACACTCAAAACAGCCTTTTCATTGATACAGATAGGTGAATTTGCATTGGCAATTTTGGAACTTGCTCGCGCATATTCACTTGTACAACCTCCTTATGGGCAAGTGATGATTATTACAATAGTGATTTCAATGATTTTGACACCTTTTATCTTAAAGAATTTAAGCGCAATTGCTGATTTTTTTATCAAAGAAGAAGGCATTGAGTCAGAAGAGAAGCTATATAGTCCATCCATTAGTGAGCATGTAGTCATTCTTGGATATGGTGAATTTGGACAAAGTATTGCAGAAAAATTAAAAAGTTATGAAGAGTTTTATATTATTATTGAAAATAATATTGACAGATATCAGCTGGCAACACTTAACAAAGAACCTGTAATCTATGGCAATGCCGCAAATCGAGAGATACTGAAAAAAGCGAATATAGACAAAGCTAAAAAAATAATTGTTGCTATTGATAATACAAAAAAACTTCACTTAGTTTGTCAAATACTGCAAAAGATTGTCCATTATGATAAAGTTATCGTAAAAGTACACTCCATAAAAGAAAAAAATTCATTGGTGGAGCTTGGATTGAAACATATCATAGTTGAAAATGAAGAAACTACAAGAGCAATAGCGCAGTTTATATGATATCTATGATGTTCAAGTTCTTTTAACAGCCTGCTTATAACTTCTCTTGAAGTTCCCAAGTGTGATGCTAATTTGTTATGAGTTATATTTATGACAGTAGTGTTTAAGTATTTCTATTTCTTATGTTACAATTCTCTCAATTTAAAATATAAGGATATCAAATGAGAAAACTTAACCTTACAGCACTTTTACTAGGTGCAGCTCTTTTTACAGGACTGGGTGTAACATCTGCCAGTGCAGAAGGCATGAAATGTGGTGCCGGTAAATGTGGGAGTTCTATGACAAAGCCTGTTGAGGCTGCCGGAAAGTGCGGTGCTTCAAAAAAAGGTGTAGAAAAATCAGCAAAGTTCGGAGCTGAAGAAGAGGGTACAATGGAACCGGCAAAATGTGGTGCTGCAAAAAAAGGTGTAGAAAAATCAGCAAAATGCGGTGATGCTAAGTCTGAAGCAGCTCCGAAGTGCGGACATAAATAACTGCTTCAAAAACACTACATGTAAAGAGCTGTGTTGAAGCTTGTTTTCTTTACATGTACGCAATTTTTCTAAAAATACTTTAGTCATTAAGTTTGTTTCTTATCTCTGTGACAAGTATTACATACTTTAATACTTAGATATGTTACTATGCTCTTAATAAACTAAAGGAGTCTATTATGAAATACAAGCAAATGTATATGGAATTTTCCCGTTTAAGCGAGTATGGCAAGTCACTCTCTTTATTGTTGGCACGACTAGTGGTAGCCTATGGTTTTTATGAACCGGCTAAGATGAAATGGAGCGACATCGGCTCAGTTGCTGAGTGGTTCGGCTCAATGGGTATACCATTTCCGACACTCAATGCTTACATGGCAGCGAGCACGGAGGCTGTAGGTGTGATTTTACTTACACTTGGACTGTTGACCCGTTTTATATCTTTGCCTCTTATAGTCGTGATGATAGTGGCGATTGTAACGGTACATTTGCCGCATGGATTTTCATCTGGGGATAACGGATTTGAAATACCACTCTATTACATGCTGTTTTTATTTCTGTTTGTAACAAATGGAGCAGGAAAATTCAGTCTTGACAGATTGATTTTTGGTGAAAAAAACTAAAGGAGAATATTATGTGTATCCCTCATGGAGCGACCGGAACTGTAAGTAACAGTTTTGTTAAAGAAAGTCGACCAAAAAAGAGTATAAAAAAAGTTTCTCAAGAGAAGTTTGAAAAGGGCGACCCTGATTTTATGGATGAGAGAACAAAACCTTATGAGCCAAAAAAGAAAGAATCTTTTCTTGACTCTTTATTGAAGTGATGTATATTTAGCTATGTTTTTAAATTCACGCAGAACTTTTTTAAAAAGTACCTTTCTTACAACTGCTGTTATTGTGATGTCGGGAACTGAACTTTTTGGTGCAGTTTCTCCATTGCAGACAATTTCGGCAGTCCATGAGGACTTGTTTCCTTATGCCAAGAAATTGGGCATAAACAGTGCATCTTATTTGAAGCTTATTTTAAATCATAGCCGTATAACAGAAAGGGAAAAAGCTTTTTTGCGAAACGGTGTGCAGTGGCTTAATGAAGAAGCCGTTTTACAATACAAACAAACCTATACAAAACTTTCAGCAAGTCAGCGACAAAATATACTCCAGATTATTTCAAAAGAGAGATGGGGTGAGAACTGGATAAATGCAATGCTGACTTACATCATGGAAGCTACACTTGGCGACCCTATTTATAGAGCAAATAAAAATGGTGCCGGCTGGACTTGGTTACATCACACTTCCGGACTGCCTCGCCCTACAAAGGTTTTTCTGTGACTTACGATATTTGTATCATTGGAAGCGGAGCAGGCGGCTCACCTATAGCTTATGAACTCTCAAATGCGGGTTTTAATGTTGTTGTTTTGGAAAAAGGGAAGGACTATAAAGAGGAAGATTTCAACAAAGATGAACTGGCAGTTTGCAGAAGAGACATGTTCACCCCTCCTCTTAAAGAAGAGCAACATGTAATCAATCAGCGAAATGAAGATGGGACTGTAACTCGTTTCGTAGGAAGCGAGTACAGCTGGAACTTTTGGAACGGTTCCATGGTCGGCGGTTCATCCAATCTCATGAGCGGTTACTTTCACAGGATGAAGCCAAATGACTTCAAGCTCAAATCTGTTTATGGAAACATCAATGGTGCAAATGTTGTGGACTGGCCGATAAGTTACGAAGATTTGGAACCGTATTATGCTAAAGTTGAAAAAGTTGTGGGAGTCTCAGGAAAGATAGTAAAACATAAATTTTCTGAACCTCGCTCCACTTTAAATTTTCCCTATTCTCCGCTGGAGGTCAACGGCGTTACAAAATGGTTTGACTCTGCATGTACAAAGTTGGGCTATGAGAGTATGCCTACACCAAGAGCGATTTTACCACATGCAGCGCTGGATAGAGATGGCTGTTCCTACTCAAACTTTTGCGGAAGTTATGGCTGTGCCACCGGAGCAAAAGGGAGTGCAAGAGCGGCACTTTTGCAAAAATGCAGCGCGAAGATAATTACAGAAGCTTTTGTGTATAAACTCGACAGTAATGATAAAAAAGTCACGCATGCACACTATTACGATAGAGATAAAACCTCACATGTGATAAGCGCTAAAATCTTTGTCTTAGCCGCACAAGCCATAGAGAGTTCCCGTCTGCTTCTAAACTCGAAAAACAAAAACTTTCCAAATGGCTTGGCGAACAATAGCGGACAAGTTGGGAAAAATTTAATCTTTTCTGCCGGCGGTGCAGGCGAAGGTCGTTTTACTTTCGAAAACTTGAGTGAAGAACAGCAAAAAGAGCTGATACAGGCAGGGCTGTTTATTAACCGCTCCTTGCAAGATTGGTATGATTATGAAAAAGGTGGCAAAAAGTATAAAGGTGGAACAATTGACTTTTTATTTGAACATGCAAACATTATATCTCGCGCAAAAAGAGAATTTTATAATGATGAGGGCAAACTCATCTGGGGAGAAGAACTTCAAAAAAAGATTTATAAAACTCTCACCACTTCAAGAGTTTTGACATTTGAAGTTTTTAATGACTGGCTGCCGACTGATTATTGCTTTGTAAGCGTGGATGCTGAGGTGAAAGACAAGTTTAACATGCCGGTAGGTGTAATAAATCTTTACGGACATCCTCATGATATAAAAGTGGGAACGCATCTCGCAAAAAAAGCCGTAAAAGTTTTGCAAGTGATGGGAGCAACTGAGATATCTATGAGTATATCTTCCTCTCCTCCGCCAAATTTGGTTGCAGGTGGATGTCGTTTCGGTGAGAACTCTGAAATGTCAGTCTTGGACAGGAACTGTAAAGCACATGAATTGGATAATTTGTATGTAACAGACGCTAGCTTTATGCCAACCGGAGGAAGCGTACCCTATACATGGACAATTTATGCAAACTCTTTTCGGGTTGCCGAGCATTTGTTGAGTGTTCTAAGTTAAGGAATTATAGAAGAACTCGCAAAAGTTTACACTGTTTTATGGCTTTTTCTTATCAATAGTGACAATTAATAAACCATTTCTGTACTCATTTTTTAATGATTGAGTATCAGCGTCTTTTGGTAATATTACATCATGTTTATAGCTGCTAATATGGCGTTCACGATGAAAGTATTTCGTAGTGTTGTCATCTTTTTCTGCTAAGACTTTAGCGTTTACCAAGAGCCTGTAATTTTCTATTTTAGTTTCGATGGCATCTTTTTTGGAGCCGGGAATTTCCATGCATACTACATATTTCCCCTGATGTTCTTTCATATCAAAACGCGGAGTACGGTAGATTTCACCACCTAAAGGTGAGAATCCAGTAACATTTTTTTTCTCCGATCCATCTACCTCTTTTAACAAATCATTTTTAGTAAGAAACATCACAGAACCCCTTTTTTATTTTTATAATGAATTGTATAGAAAGAATATGAAGGAACTATGAAGAAGATTGAAAAATTAGTTTTAAATATGGCAAGCTGTTTAAAACAGCTTACTCACCATGTCTTGTGCTTCATCTTGAATCAGTTTAAGATGAGCCTCATCTATAAAACTCTCCGCGTAAATTTTGTAAATTGCTTCTGTTCCAGATGGACGAAGTGCAAACCATCCATTTTTTGCTACAACTTTAAGCCCGCCGATTGGAGCGTTATTTCCAGAGGCATTGGTTAAAATGGCTTCTATCGGTTCGCCTGCAAGCATAGTTTCTTTTACATTTTGGGGAGAGAGTTTTTTCAGAATAGTTCTTTGCGTGGCATCAGCCGGTGCATCTATGCGGGCATAGATCGGTGCGCCAAATTTTTGTGTCAATTCTTTGTAATGTTCACCCGGGTCTCTCCCTGTAGTTGCCAAAATCTCAGCTGAGAGCAGGGTCATAATTATTCCGTCTTTGTCTGTACTCCAGACAGTTCCGTCTTTGCGTAAAAAACTCGCACCCGCACTCTCTTCACCGCCAAAGAATATTTTACCTTCCATCAGACCATCGACAAACCATTTGAAACCAACCGGTACTTCGATAACTTTTTTGTTTAAAGAGTTGGCTACGCGGTCTATCATGGAACTGCTTACCAAGGTTTTACCAATTCCAAGATTCTCACTCCACTGTGGACGGTTTTGTGCCAAGTAGTTTATGGCAACACTCAGATAATGATTTGGATCCATCAGCCCGACACTTTTAGTCACTATCCCATGGCGGTCAAAGTCAGTATCATTTCCAAAGGCGATATCATACTTGTCTTTCATGGTGATGAGTCCAGCCATGGCATAAGCAGAGGAACAATCCATACGGATTTTTCCATCTTTGTCACAGTGCATAAAAGAGAAAGTCGAGTCAAGCGTATCATTGAATACTTCCATGTTAAGCTTGTATTTCTCTTTAATAGCACTATAGTAAGCCAAACCGGCGCCGCCCATAGCATCTGCACCTATGAAAATACCGGACTTGGCAATAGCCTCCATATCAAGAACATTTTGTAAATCTTCAACATAAGGAGTGACATAATCGTACTGTTTGATATTTTCAGCTTTTAATGCTTGGGCAAGAGTGAGTTTTTTTACATCTGCAAGATTATTTTTCATAATCTCATTGGCTCTGTTTTGAATCCAATCTGTTATATCCGTATCAGCCGGTCCGCCATGTGGAGGGTTGTATTTAAATCCGCCATCTGTTGGAGGATTGTGTGATGGAGTGATAATGATACCATCGCATTGTGAAGAGCTGTTTTTGTTATGTGTCAAGATAGCATGTGAGATAACAGGAGTAGGCGTATAACCAAAATCTTTGGCTATATACACATTTACACCATTCGCACTCAGAACTTGCAAGGCTGTCAGTTGTGCCGGATAGGAAAGGGCATGTGTATCCATCCCCATAAATAGATAACCGTCCAGATTGGCTTGCTTGCGATAATCACAAACAGCTTGAGTCACTGCAAAAATATGTGTTTCATTGAAACTTGTTAGCAGCGAGGAACCTCTGTGACCAGAAGTTCCAAAGCTGACTTTTTGATTCTCAAAAGCAGTATCGGGAAATTTCGTATAATAAGCACTGATTAACTCAGGTACATTAATTAGTGTAGATTTCGGTGCCAGTTTTCCAGCGTTTTTATGTGTACTCATTTAATTGCCTTTTTAGAAAATAGATTAAAATATTTTATCATCTTAAAACTTTAGAGATGGCATTTATCACGATTCTTTCAAGAGATTTTTTGAGGGGTACAGCTTGTTTGCTAAATATTTTTTATTAGTTTAAAAATTAAACGGGTACAATTAAGACTAAATATTATATTGCTAATTTGAGGCTTGTAAAAGATGAATACGATGTTTAACAG
>CALCGG010000003.1 GCA_937900945.1 uncultured Sulfurimonas sp.
TGCCGCGTTATAAACACCGTCTTCGCCTGCAGATTCAACTGAAATTGTAGGTGTTGCGATTGCTGTATCTGCAGAAGCAACTGTTGAAGAAGCCTCTGCCGAAGTGTTTCCGGCTGCATCACTTAATGTTGCAGTGATTACTGCTTCTGGAGCTACATGTAGAGTTACGCCGTTTTCAATATTGTCTGCTGTAAGTGTTACCGTTGTCTGTGTTCCATCAACTGTGTATGTTAAAGTATCTCCAACTTCTGAACCCTCTACTGCAATTGTTGCTGTTAGGGTTCCGTCTTCTCCCAGTTCTGCCGCGTTATAAACACCGTCTTCGCCTGCAGATTCAACTGAAATTGTAGGTGTTTTAGCATTAAATTCTATATCATCTTTAAGAACTGCACTTATATCTTGTTCACCCTTGTTTCCAGTGGCAAACTTTGCTACTCCACCTTCAGTTGATTGCGGGACAGCAGTATCTGTACCAGCCGCTGTTTCTATTTCATCTTCTGCATCTGTTGTTTGATTGTCATTACTATTTAGTAATGTTGCAAAATCATCAGATTGGATTACCACATCATCAGTTGCAAAATCCTCCTTAGATAAAGATGCATCAAAGAGCTGTGATTCTCTTGCATTTACGAAGATATCAGAGCCGTCATTCATAGATGCTGTAAGTTGTGCTGCCGAAGAATTACCTCTGTCTCCAACTACACTCTCACCTTCATGAATTTTATCACCATTTGACAGTTCACGAATCGAACCATCAATATTTTGTGTGTAAAATCTACCTATTAAGTTCGTGACTGTTGCGATTGCAGTTGCCATGAGAAATCCTTTGATTTAAATACATGTCATAATATTATAATTATATTAAAAAAAAGTATATTGTACCGAGGTACTATGTAAAAACTGGAAAATTATAGATTGTGACGATATATATCGTATAAGTGAACAAGACAGTAAAAATTTCTTTCTAATCCCAAAGGAATTAGAATAGACAAATTATTGCTTG
>CALCGG010000004.1 GCA_937900945.1 uncultured Sulfurimonas sp.
GGAGTTACGTTCTCAGCTTGAGGGCCTTTTTGACCTTCACCGATTTCGAAAGTTACTTTTTGCCCTTCAGCTAAAGAAACACGACCGTGACCTGAGTTGTTTACTTGACGAAAGTGTACGAATACATCTTTTCCGCCGTTATCTTGTTGGATAAATCCAAAACCTTTTTCTTCGTTGAACCATTTAACAGTTCCGTTTAGTAATTCTGCCATTACAAATACCTCTTGGTGTAAAATACGCTTCATTTAAGAAGTGGAGTCAAAAATTGGAGAGTCTTTAGGTTTTTGTATACGTACAAAATTACACACTAAAGATGAACTCGAGCCTCATCTTTTCATCGAAAAAAGTATACCTGAATTATGTTAAATTACCAAATATTTAACCAATTTAACTAATTTATCCATTTGTCGATTTTATAATGATGTAGGTATATACTCTAAATAAAAAAGGATAAGTCATGCAAATATCATCAAGTGCAGGGTTGGTAAATTCAACTCTTAAGTCTATGGGTAAAGAAGAATCCTCTGGGATAAAAAGTTTATATACAGAGAAGCTTACGAACGATGAAGCCGCAGAGTTAAGAAAGCAGATAATGGAAAATGCAAACTCTTATGCATTTAAATCTACAAATATTCAAACCAATATTTTAAATCCTGCTGATCAGTTTAAAAAAGATTATCAGGACTTTCAAAGCTTTTTGAGCGGGATTGGTTATGAAGGTAAACCGATAGCTGATTTGTCTCAGAATGAAGCAGCTGCACTTGTAAGTGAAGATGGAATCTTTGGTGTCAAACAAACTTCTGAGCGTATAGCAAATTTTGTGATAAATGGTGCAGGAGGAGATGAAAGTTTACTTCGTGCGGGGCGAGAGGGAATGCTGCAAGGTTTTAAAGAGGCTGAGCAAATGTGGGGAGGGAAACTTCCGGACATATCTCAAGAGACAATGGCTAAGGCTACCGAAATGGTAGACATGGCTATGATTGATTTAGGTTTTTCTCTTTTAAACAAAGAAGTTTAAAAATTTGATATGATGTCAAATAATTAAAAGGAAGAGCATGAAATTTGAACTAAAAGATGATTATATAGAACTTTTTAAACTCCTGAAAGTTTTAGATTTGGTGGATAGCGGGGCTCAGGCAAAGATGCTTATAGCAGATGGTTATGTTAAAAGAAATGCAGAGACTGAGCTTAGAAAAAGAGCTAAAATAATCACTGGGGATGTTATAGAAATAGCAGATGTAATTATAGAAGTTGAGTAAAACTAATTCACATTAGAAAGAAATTCACTTGTGTTGCACTGCAAGAGAAAGGAATTAGAGCGTAAGCAAAATTTATTATTATTTATGATAAAGTATTTGGAATTAACTAAAGAATTGAGTGGAAATGAATATTTTAAAACAGACAAAACGCAATACCTTATCCTTGATAATATCCATTATTGCTGTATCTATGCTGATAGGTTATTCTTTTTTAAAATACCAATTTAAAATCTCTATAAATGAACAATTAGATGAAAATTATAAAAGTATAGAAAAATTGTTTAATAGAAATATTGAACATGATAAAGAAAAATTTACATTGGAACTCGATGCAATTGTTTCGATTCCAGGCTTATCAAAAGCTGTGGCTAGACAAGATCATACACAACTTGAGTACTTGGTTTCTGAGTACTACACAAATCTAAAAAAGATTTATCCTGACATTAAAACCCTTACCTTTCATTCAAGTGATGATATTACAATATATAGAGCACATAAACCGGAACTTTACGGCGATAAAGCCAGTGAAAAAACAAAATTAATCACTGATACAGATAAATTTGAGAAATCATTCAGCGGGTTTGAAGTTGGAGGATTTGAGGTGACATATCGAGTCACATATCCTATATTTAATGAAAATAGATATGTTGGAAATGTTGAGGTTGGTTTGGACTCAACATATTTTTTGACTGAGTTGAGTGATGTTTTCAATTTGCATGCAGGTTTGTTGATAGAAAAATCATTAAGTAGTCTTATGTTGAACCCTGAGAGTATTTCTGTTGATAATGAACATGTACTCTTAAATGCTGATAAAGCTATACAGTCATATTTTCTTACAAATAAAGGAGAACAATCTAATTTTATTTATAATGAAAAGCTGTTACATGTGAAAAACAATATTCCGTTATTAAATCATGAGGGGAAAACTTTAGGTTATTTGGTTATTGGGATTGATAAAGAAAAAATAATTGATAAAAATAATTTATTTATATATCGTTTTTTTGGATTAGTACTAATCATGATGATGATTGCAGGTTTTGTGATGAGCAAAGGTTTTCAAAAGATTTTAGATTTTTTTACAGAGCAAATATACATAGACCAGTTAACAGGGTTGAAGAACCGTATTGCATTAAATGAGCTTCTTATTTTAAGCAAAAAACATGTTCTCATACTCAGTGATATAAAAGACTTCAGTATTATAAATGAGCTGTATGGCGCGCAGGTCGGTAATGAAGTCTTGAAGTATGTTGGAACAGCCTTTAGTACTTTTGCCGATGAACATGGTTTTCAAGTTTTTCGTATAGCATCTGATGAATATATTTTATACAAAGAAGATGAATTTTTTGATCCGGATGACTATAGTGATACTTTAGAATTGTTACACACTACTGTTAGTTCTCTTAAAATAGCTATCGCCGGTATAATTGACATAATCAGGGTTGATATAAACTCTGGAATAGTCTTTGACGACGAAGACTCGCTTGAAAAAGTTCAAATGGCTTTGAAAAAAACAAAGAGTTCAACTTCTCCATATCTGGCGTATACCAAAAATGTTGATACAAAAGAGAAATCGGAAACAATTTTACAGATAAAAAGTGCAATTAGAAAGGGGCTTGAAACCAATAATATTGTTCCATTTTTTCAGCCAATTACTGACAATATGGGTAATATTACCAAATATGAGTCTCTCATTAGAATTGTTGAATTTAACGATGGCATTAAAAACATCATCTCACCTGACTCTTTTATAGCAATATCTAAACAGGGCGGTTTTTATACAGAAATATCAAAACGAATGATTGAATCCAGCCTTTTGTTTTTTAGAGGCAGGGATGAAAAAATTTCAATTAATTTATCTCCAGGTGACCTTTTCAATACAGAAATAATGGATACTTTGATAGAAAATATTAAACAGTTTGATACTCCGAGCAGGATTGTCATCGAAATCACAGAACAAGACAGTTTAGAGAATTTTGACAGATTTGTACATGGGATTAACATGTTAAGAAGACTTGGTGTATTGATTGCAATCGATGATTTTGGCAGCGGTTATGCAAATTATGCGCATATTTTGGTTATCAGACCTGACTACCTTAAGATTGACGGCACCTTAGTAACTGAGATTATGACGAATAATGATATACGAATACTGGTTAGAAGTATTGTTTCTTTTGCTAAAGAGTTAAAAATAAAAACTATTGCTGAGTATATTGAAACTGAAGAGATTTTTGAACTTTTAAAAGGTTATGGTATCGATGAATTTCAAGGTTATTACTTTGGTAAGCCAATTGATTTTATAAATCAAAAAGATTTATAAGATAAAAGAACTCACCAAACCGATAACTC
>CALCGG010000005.1 GCA_937900945.1 uncultured Sulfurimonas sp.
TTACATGCGCCCCGAGCAACAGCGAGGAAGTACTCTTGGGGTGTAGAGCCTGAAGGTGTAGAGATTTACGAGGTCAAAAGTTCTACCTCGGTTAAAGATATATATCTTCATGATGTATCTATCCAGTACTATGTCTTGCAAAAGCTTGGGTTTCATATCAAAAGTGCACATGTCATCCACATCGACAAAACATATATTCGAGGTGATGAGCTAGAACTTGACGGACTTTTTAGCATAGTCGATGTTACAGAAGATGTCGTGGCTCTGCAAGAAAATATTCCCCGTATTTTAGAAGAGTTTGAAAACCATTTAAGTGACAAGGAAAATGAACCTGAGATAGAGATAGGGAAACATTGTCATAACCCTTATGAGTGTGATGCCAAAAGCTACTGCTGGAGAGTTCAAAGAGGCATCCCTGATTTTTCCATTTTCAACATCTTTAATCTCGGAAGTAAAAAACAGATAGAACTATATGAACAAGGGATAGTAGATATAAAAGATGTACCAAATAGTTTTGCTATGACAGCTAACCAAAAACAGGCTGTAGAGAACTATAAATCTACGCAGACTCATATAGACAAAGAAGCTATAAAAGCGTTTGTAGATACTTTAACCTACCCTATTTACCACTTAGATTTTGAAACATTTCAGCAGGCAGTTCCAGAGTTCAAAGGGATAAGCCCCTTTATGCAAATACCGTTTCAGTATTCTCTACATGTAGAACATGCTGACGGCTCTTTAGAACACAAAGAGTTTTTGGCACAAGAGGGCATCGACTCAAGAGAGATGCTTGCACAAAGGCTTTGCGAAGACATTCCTCATGATGCAACTGTACTGACTTACAACATGAGTTTTGAAAAAGGTGTCATAACAAAACTCGCTGCAAGCTTTGAAAATCTGAGTGAACATCTCTTACATGTAAACGAAAATATAAAAGACCTGATGACACCGTTTCAACAAAAGCATTATGTAACACCGAGTATGCAAGGGAGCTACTCTATAAAATATGTTCTTCCTGCTCTTGTACCTGCAATGGAACAAGCGTACAAACAGTTAGAAGGTGTGCAAAACGGAGGTCAGGCTATGAACGCATTTGCCAACATGTCAAAACTGAATGATGAAGAGAAGCAAAAGATGAGAGATGCGCTTTTGGCTTACTGTAAGCTGGACACTTTGGCTATGGTTCGGGTGTTGGGGAAATTAAAAGAGGTTATACATGATTGATTACACTAAAAAACTAACAACAGACAGAGAGTTCTACCCAATTGAAAATCTTGATTATTCCAAAATTACACCCCAAATTACACCCCAGAGTAACATCTCCACTTTTCTAAAAATCCACATGCCGACCAATGTAGTCTAAAATAAAGTGAAGTTGTTCACTTGATTTCAGCCGTCTCATGCCGAACAATATAGTCCAAAAGAAAAAGTAATTTAAAAATTTTATTTACATCTCTTGAAAAATAAATATTACAGTATAGTACGGCTATCTGCAATGCTACAACATTTCAGCTCTTTAAAATACAGGAGTTTTACATGGAAAAAGGTTTAGGAGCTACTACTAAAATCATTGGTCTTGTCCTAGCAGTCGTAGGCATTGGTTTTGCAGTATGGGGTTATCAGTTATCTGGTTCTGTTGGTTCACAATTAACACAAGCTATTACAGGTTCAGATACAGATAGAGTAATGACTTATTATATTTTTGGTGCTGTCAGTTTTGTTGTCGGTATGTATCTTTTACGTAAAAATTAAAAACAGAGATATAGTTATACCAAGTCAAGACTAAAGTTTTATACTTATTTTACACAACTGATGTACAATTCTAAAATATGAGGAGTATGTTATGAAAAAACTTTTACTTATCTTGGCGTTAGCGACTTCGTTGTTTTCAACTGAACTTACCATCACATCTGAAGATGGATTTGAACTTCACGGGTGGTTGGAAAAACCGGTACTTACAAAAAAATCAGCACCTATCATACTTTTCGCTCATCAGTTTGGGGCGGAGCACTCTACGTGGAATGCCATTGCCAAAGAGTTCAACAGCAAAGGTTACGCAACACTCAATGTAGACCTCAGAGGTCACGGAAAATCAATATTTCAAAACAAAAAAGAAAACAAAATAATCATTGATACAAGAATGGATCATATCAAAGAAGCATTGGCACTGAGTGATGAAAAAATCGGCTTTGAAAAAATACCCTCAGACTTAATAGCTTGGCTTGAACTTATAAGTGAAGATAAGACAATCGATATGAAAAATCTATATCTCTTTGGTGCTTCTTTGGGAGCTGGAAGCATAATTGCTCTGCTGGGCGAGTATGAGGCAAAGGGTCTTGTAGTACTATCAGCAGGCAAACCGGCAGCATTAGCCGAAGATATAGATATGGCACTTGCCACTTCTATGACAAAAACACTTTTTATAGCTTCACAAAATGACCCGTTAGGAGCTACAAACAGAACTATTAAATATGGGAAAGAAGCTATTCTAGGCATATCTTTGATTGTCTATGGTGATGGTCATGGCACAGTGATACTGCCTGAAGTGAAACATTATATATTTTCTTTTATGGATAACATCAGATAGCGATATATGAAAGTTTAAAACGCTCACATATTATCAAAACTTAAACTTACATGTAAACATTAAAAAAAATTATAAAACATTTATGAATTTTACTTATGATATATTTTAAAATCATAAGGAAAACATTATGGATATAACACTTAACCATACGATAATTCCCGCTTACGATAACGTAAAATCAGCTAAGTTTTATGAGCGGATTTTTGGCTTTGAATTTTTAAAAGTGTGGCTTGACTTTGCAGTTGTAAGAGTAAATTCGACTCTGACATTCGATTTTCGGACAAAAGAAAAGTTTTCAAAAATGCACTACGCTTTTAAAGTAACCGATGAGCAATTCGATGAGATATTTGCTCGCATAAAAGAGGACAAAGTGCTTTATGGAAGTGGTCCGTACAAGCTTGATGATGCAAAAATAAATCATAATTATGACGGTCGCGGTGTCTACTTTAGAGATGAGAATGGTCATGTACTTGAAATACTGACTCACGATTATATTATAGATTAAAATAAAAGGATACGACATGATTAATGAAAAAATGACAACACAACTTAACGTACAGTTTAACAAGGAATTATACTCTGCTTATCTTTACCTTGGCATGTCTGCATGGTGTGCTAATGCCGGATATAACGGTGCTGCTAGTTGGTTTATGTTGCAGTATGATGAAGAGCAAATGCATGCACTCAAAATCTATAATTATATGTTGAGCCAAGGAAGTAAAATAGAACTTATGAGTATTGAAAAGCCTGAAATGAATTATGCATCACTTTTAAACTGTTTTCAAAACAGCTTACTTCATGAGCAAAAAATGACAAAATCATTTAATAAACTATGCGATTTGGCAATCAAACAAAAAGACCATACATCTTACGGTTTTTTTCAATGGTTTCTACAAGAACAAATAGAAGAAGAGGCAACTGTCGCATACATCATCTCAGAATTAAACCATGTTGATGATAAAAACGGAATATTTATGATTGACAATAAACTCTCAGAGCGTAATGCAACCAAGCAGGGAACAACAAACAATGCTAATTAAAATTTGTAAGAACTACTCTAAAAAAAGTAAATTTAAAAAAAAACTCACTTCATTTTTTCCTGATGCAGAGATTAAAATAAAATCTTGCATCGATATGTGTAAATATTGCAAGGAACAGCCAACAGCTAATGTAGATGGCAAAAAAATCAAAAAGAAAAGTATCAAAAAATTTATACAAGTACTTAAAGAGAATTAAACATGCTATTATGAAATGAAAATTAAAGAATGGATGATTTTAAACCAAAAACATCCATTTAGCAGCTATGACAATAAAGACTCCTAAAACAATCACCAGTTTATGAAAGTGATGTTCCATAAAGTTGCTCTTTTTACCACCCGAAAACTTCACATATAAGTTTGAAAGAACTCCTAAGACAATAACTGATGCCAATACGATTTTAAAGACCAATATCTTTTGCATATCTGTTTCAAAAAAACCTGCAGTTGAGTTAATATACTTTGACATCATCATGCCGCCTGTGAGAACTAAAAACAAAAGAGTAAGAGGGAAAATTTTGAAACTTCTTGTTCCCAGTGTCTGATTTATCTCTTTTTGAGTCTCTTTGGAAAATTTTCCTTTAAGTGTAGAGATAATAGCCAAGTCACTAAATACATAACCTAAAAATATGATTGCTAAAATCAAGTGTATAACGTGCGCATATGGATAAACTGCTTCCATGAAGTCTCCTGTATATAATTAATGCGATTATACATTTAATATATAAACTAAGAGGTATTTATAATTAGTTTCATTTATTATCATCCCTTTAATAAAACAAATAATACAATGAAGCATATGTACGAAGGAGGATGTTATGAGTAACGTTACGATAGTAATACTGGTTTTGTTTATAGCTTTTTGGTTGTATTGTGCTGTATCGATATTTTCCAGTGAATTTAAAAGTAAACAAGCAAAAGTATTTTGGGTGATTGGTATTATTTTTGTGCCTTTTTTAGCATTTTTTTATCTATTTATGAAAAAGAATTTACTTAAATAAAGGCTCGGAAGTGATAGAGCTTCGATTGTTTGAGTATCGCGCTAGACCTAAATGTGATACAATTCCAGACACAAGGACTCTAATGAAAGAAAAATATACAAAAAGCAATTATCCCAGTAAAAATATAAAATCTGAAACTTATTATGAGGGTGCTGCGTTTATAACAAAGCATTACCATGATGACAAGAGTGCTTACGTTAAGGAGCTCATAACCTTAACAGATGGGACAAAAGAGATTAAGCACTTTACCGTAAAAGGTGTTTTGGCAAAGCTAGAGTACTTTGTGCAGGACAAGAGACATGGCGTAGAGACAAAATACTTCATCCCTAAAGCAAATAAAAGCATAAAAAGCACCAAAATATATGACGACGGCAAGTTACATGGTGAAAGTATAACCTACAATGACAATGACGAAATCATCAAACAAGAAGTTTATGCCCTTGGAAAGTTGACATTAAAATATTTACGAGATGACAGTAATAATATAATAAAGATTCAAATTGTTGATAAGGATAATGCAACAAACTTGCCAACGGCAGAATATGAAAAACTACAACACAACATCAAAGACAAGCCAGAATTATTTATAGATTAATGGCTAGTTGTTTTTAAATCTAATGTGGATGATGATAAACTTGCACAGCTAAAAGCTCTATTACATAAACAAAATTTTAGAACAATTAAAAGGATTTTAAATGCTTATTGAAATAATGTCTCAATTGGGACACACCTACTCTGACGATGACCATATAGAAATCATTGAAGATTTGTATGAAGATATTTATGATGAAATAACGGAAGACGATTCAGATGATGTAGATGAT
>CALCGG010000006.1 GCA_937900945.1 uncultured Sulfurimonas sp.
GTTTTTCATTGGCAGTTTTTAGAAACTCTTCCTGGTCTTGAAGCTCTTTTGTGAGAGTTTCTATCCTTATGCCTGCATCTGATTCCGAAATATTCTCCACTTTGAAGGAAAGCTCTTTTTGCTCGCTATCTGAGAGAGGAACTTCTTCAAAAACTACCAGATAAAGTGAAGGCTTATCAGCTCTTAACAAGTGTGTCTCAACAGGAATGACTGTCAGATTTACTTTTGCAAAGTTCTTGTTTATTTTTACACTCAGTCCTGGACTGCGCACAGTTTTTTTTGTTTGAGTCGCCTTATGCAGAGCAATGCTAAGCCCTCGCTGTAACCCTTTACGCGCCATTTTTATAACGTTGTAGATACTTGGTTCTCCTGAGGGGAGTTCGAAATATGAACCTGTTTGACCATGTAAGTAGAGGATGTCACCCTTCTCATTGACAAGTGTAGCCGCATGCACTACATACTCAAGAAGAGCATGTTCTGTCAACTCTTTGAGCGGCAGCTTTAATGGCGAAGCCTCTTTTTCAACTATTTGAGGTGCTGTTGCACGGATGGCAGTACCGGCAGGAAAAATTTTGCTTATATTGATTTTATGATTATTGTTAAAATACTCTTTACGCTCATAAATATTTGATTTGCTCTCGAGCACAGAAAAAAGGCTTTCAAATTCACCTATTGTCTCAGAACTCCCCAAAAATAAAACCCCTCCCGGATTGAGAGCATAGTGAAATAGCGGGATAATCTTTTTTTGCAGATTAGCATTCATATAGATGAGTAAGTTTCTGCAACTGATAAGGTCTATTTTTGAAAATGGAGGGTCTTTAATGAGATTTTGCTCAGAAAAAATCAGCATATCTCTGATGTTTTTATTTATATGGTAGGTATTCTCAAGAGATTCAGATTTAAAAAAGTGAGATAATCTCTCAGGGGAGACATCCGCTGCAATGTCTGTAGGATAGATGCCGGCACGCGCTTTTGCTATCGCTCTTGGGTCAATGTCGGTTGCGAAGATTTGCACAGTAAAGTTTTTTTGAATTTTTTGCATGTGCTCTTTGATGAGGATGGCAATGGAGTAAGCTTCCTCCCCGGTTGAGCATCCTGCTGTCCATACGCGGATGGTGTCATTTATGGATTTGTTAATAAAGAGTTTTGGGATTA
>CALCGG010000007.1 GCA_937900945.1 uncultured Sulfurimonas sp.
AAGAGCGTTAAAAGAACTCTCTATAACTGATGAAATGACAAAACTATACAATCGCCGCTACTTTAATGAAGTATTTAAAAAAGAGTTCAATCGTGCAAAAAGAGAAAACAAAAGCATCTCATTTTTAATGTTGGATGTGGATCATTTTAAACTATATAATGATGTTTATGGTCATCAAAAAGGCGATAATGTTCTCTCAAAAATAGGTGGAGTTTTAAATAGTTTCTCAAAGCGCGCAGGAGATTTTGCTTTTAGACTTGGAGGTGAAGAGTTTGGAATTATTTTTCATGAAAATGGTGCCAAGCAAGCATTGAAGTTTGCAAACAATCTTCTAAAAGCAGTAGAGAGTCTCAAAATTCCACATGCCAACAATTCAGCATCAAAGTTTGTAACAGTATCGATTGGTTTAGTATATAAAAACATAGATAAGACGACTACCGTAGTAACTATATATAAAGAGGCTGACGACAGTTTATATGAAGCAAAAAAGTCAGGAAGAAACAGAGTGGTAAATTGTTGAACAGCGTTAATACATATATTTCTAGCCAAATTTTAAAATATAAATTTTAGGTAATCAAGCAATTTAATTAAATAAAAATGTATAAAAAAATATAATACTGAGCTACAATTCATTTATACTAATAAATGATATTAAAAAAGGAAAAGAATGTCACAATCGTGCCCTATATCTTACATAAAAGTGAATGAAACTTTTGTAAGACTGCAAGCTGTCTTTATATCTCTTTTGGGGATTAGTTTTCTTATACAGACAAACATCGTTTGGTTACTCATACTCTTATACGATTTTTCAGTACGACTGTTGGGATATAAAAAAGCTTCTCCATTCTATTTTATTAACCTTTATATTATAAATATCGCTTCTTTGCCTTCACATATTGTAGATGCGGGTCCGAAGCAGTTTGCGGCGAAATTAGGACTGTTTTTTGTTATAAGTGCCCTTATATTATATCTTTTGGGATTCCCCTTAGTATCGAGTTCTATCATTGGGATTTTAACCATATGTGCTTTCTTTGAAGCTTGGTTGGGGCTGTGTGTCGGGTGTGTAATTTACCCGTTTTTTAAAAAAATATTTTAAAAACCCCTCGCATGTTCAATGCTCGGGTTGGCAAAAGTATATAAGACCTCATCCAGACTCATTCATTTTTAAAGACGAAGCCATATCAGGGATAGTTGTATTATAAAATCCTTTTGGAGTCATACCGATGAGATGTTCGTGAAATCTGCTTGAGCCTAAGAACTCGATATCTAAACTGCTTCCTAAAAAAGAATTCATTAAAATACTCTCATATCATATGGTTAACACAGACCATTCATCACTTTTAAGTGCTTCAGTAAGAAGTTCACCCGTATGATTGCATGGTATGCCGATGGACTCGAGTGCTTCGACGGCGCCATACTCTTCGGCACAAACAACGCAAGAGCTAAATTCCACTCCCTCTTTTTGTATAGCCTGAACTTTGCTACGAACAGTTTGATTGTCCCGCGCTTGCAATATAGACGCACCCCAAAACATCACATGCACCCGCTCCCAGTAGCCTCTCGGCAACGACACTCCGCCGTAAAGCAATGGAAATTTCATAATGCTATCAGCGTTCTGTGTACTAATGACGATAAGTAGTTTTGTTTTCATAAAAGGAATTCTCACATGTACATATTTTTACCCGTATGGTAGTCAAAAAAAGATTTATTTACAATCCAAAAATTGCTTTCATATTCGAATAAATCTATATAAAGTTGTCTCGCAGATAAAACACAAGAAGAAAGCAAGGTATCGCCTTACTCCTTATCTTCAGGCCCTATCCAAAAAAATGGATTGTAGGCAACTTCCCACATGTAGCCATCAGGGTCTTG
>CALCGG010000008.1 GCA_937900945.1 uncultured Sulfurimonas sp.
GAGTGTGGAAGCGGTAATTTGACAAGTTCCCGTCTTGGAACTGCCGAGGCTGTTAAAAATATCGCTGAGGAATTCCCCCAAGCGAGAGTTGAACAGTTTGACAGAGATATTATTACGACATCCAACAAGCTAAAAAAAGCACTGAAGCGATTTAATGACGAGGAAACGGATATATTAGTAGGAACTCAGATGCTAAGTAAAGGGCATGATTATCATGGTGTTACCTTGGCTGTTGTTTTAGGGATGGACAATATGCTCAACATGAGCGATTATAGAGCAAGGGAAAAGGCCTTGTCTTCGCTTATTCAGGTTGCGGGAAGAAGCGGAAGAAAGAAAAATGCCAAGGTTTTGGTGCAGAGTTTCAATGAAGAGTTCTTTAGCACCTATATAGATAATTATGAAGCATTTTTGGAAGAGGAAAAAACTTACCGCCAAGAGCTTTATCCTCCTTATAAAAAACTATGTCGTGTTTTGTTCTCACATGTAAATGGATTAAAAGCAAAAGAAGAGATGCTGAAGATGCATGAAGCTTTGGCGAAATTTACAAATATAGAGATAGTCGGTTTTGGCAAATGCGGGATTGAGCGGGTGGCAAATAAGTACAGATTTGAGATTTTGCTCAGAAGCGATAAAAGTACGGATTTGATTAAAGCAATCTCTACATGTAAGGTCAGTTTGGCTGAGGTTGACATGGACCCTATTGAATTTGGATGATTATTCCTAATTCAATAGTTTTGAAGCTCTTAACTGTGGAAATAAAGTTAAAATCTCCTTACTTGATGATTTTGGTATTTGAATTAAAATAGGATTTTTAGTTTCATCCAGCCAAGAAGTTATCTGCTTCAACTCTTCCAACTTCATGGAAGTGCATCCGACTGTTGGCGCATTGTCAAATTTCTCAACATGCATAAAAATACAGGAACCTTTTTGTTTAATGCCTGATTTATTATGAGCTACAACTATGCCTAACTCATACTGATTATCACCTCTTTTCATATATTCAAAGCTTTTTGGTTTATTGTCGGGCATCTGAATGATTTGATTGTAGTACTCAGATACAACATCATCCACACAAATGAGATTTTTTGATGCAAAAAGGTATGGCATGTGAAAATTTCTTTTTTCTTTATAACCAAAAATATTTGTGAGTTTAAACACTCCGGCGGGTGCTTTTTTATCTCCCTCTTTTTTGAAGGGCTCACCACTTTTTTTTGTGAGAATCAGCTCTCCTAAACCCCAGCCTAAGCCATTTTTTCCGATGTTCACATGGAACGTCTCAAAGACTTTTTTATCATCTTCATAGCACTCCATGGAAGCACCTGAAGTATTGAAGTCTGCACTGACAACCAAGATGACCTGTTGCGATGCAAACAAGAAAGTTTGAATACTTATTAAAATTAAGAATGTTTTTATCATAAAGTATGGTACTATTACTCTTATATGAATTAAATTAAATTGAGAAGAAATTATGGGTATTGAAATAAGAAAGGCTGGTGTTAAGGATGCTTCATTTTTAGCACAAATGATATTACAAAGTAGTAGAGCTGGAAAGAAGTCGGGTCTGTTTGATTTGATCTTTGAGAGTAATGATAATGAAAAAATATTGAAATGTTTAGAAGCTTTAACTCAAACTGTGGCAAAGAATCATTGTCATTATGAGAATTTTTTAATTGCTGAACTTGATGGACAAAGTGTTGGTACACTTTGCAGTTATGAGCCTAGAATCGCTACGAAGCAGGCTTTTGAGGATGCTTTACAAGAAGTTGGCTGCAGTGAAGATTTAGAGGAAAGTTTAGAGGTTCTGTATCAGTGTGATTTCAAGCTTAACACAAGAACTTTAATGTTTGATTTTATGGAAGAGCTGGAAGGTTTTGTTGATGTTGGGGTTTTAAAATCTCTTATGCAAAAAAGCCTGCTTACCGCAAGATTGAAAGGTTATCGTATAGCACAGGCTATTGTTGAAATAGGTTCATTGGAAACTTTGTTGTTTTACAAAAAATTAGGATTCAAAGAAGTTCAGGAAAAAGAGTGTGAACTTTATAAAGAGAAGTTTGGAAGAATCGGTTTAGTCCTTTTAGCTATAGAGTTTTAAGGAACTCCCATAGAACTTTCAGCCCTTTCTCTTTTACCCCCGTTACTGGCAATATTTTTAGCCCTTTATTCAAAAAATGTACTTTTATCACTTCTAAGTGGAACAGTTTTAGGACTTTTTATCTTAAATGATTTTGCTTTTATTGCATCTCTAGGAGCTATTTTTGAGCTATTTTTCTCATTGCTCTCAGAGCCTTGGATACTCAAAACTCTAGGTTTTGCTATTTTGGTCGGCAGTATAATGGCTTTGATTGAAAAATCTGGCGGGATTTATGGATTTGTACATTTTGTTCAAAATCAAAAGCAGTTGGTCACTTCTCCCCGTTCCGGTCTTTTACTTAGTTATGTAGTCGGTGTTGTTATTTTTGTCGAATCCTCCATCACTGCACTTATCTCGGGTGCAGTCGGAAAACCACTGTGTGATCATTATAAGATTCCACATGCAAAGCTGGCCTATGTGTGTGATTCTACATCTGCACCTGTTAGTTCTCTCATCGTTTTAAACGGCTGGGGAGCACTTTTACTTGGACTTATCTCTACTCAAATAACAGAGGGGATGATAAGCGGAAGCAGCATAGATATTTTAATAGATGCTGTTTTGTATAATTTTTATGCCATGAGTGCTCTGGGAGTCACTTTTTTAGTTATATGGTTTGGCATAGATATCGGTCCGATGAAATATGCCGAGTACAACCCTTCTTCACATGTAAAAGAAAATGTTAAGCAAGTAAGTAAATACTATATGATTTTGCCAATAATTCTGATGGTATTGATGGTTTTTGTATTTTTATATATCACAGGAGATGGAAATATCTTAAAAGGGAGCGGTTCAAGTTCTATATTTTACACTATGCTGACTACGCTTATTTTTATGCTTTTTTATTATGTAGGTACAAAAAATATGAGTTTTTCAACATGGGGAAGTACCGCTTTTAAAGGGGGTGTAAAATTTGTTCCAATAGCTCTTATTTTACTCTTTGCATTTTCAATAGGAAAAGTCACGATGGAACTTAAAACAGGACTTTATCTTGCATCTTTGGCAAGCGAAAATTTAAATGTCCACTTTTTGTCAGGAGCAATCTTTTTGCTTAGTTCTGTCATAGCATTTGCCACAGGGACAAGCTGGGGAACTTTCAGCATCATGATACCGGTTGCCGTGCCGATGGCTGTTGGCATGGATGCGAATGTTGCACTTGCCATCGGGGCTGTAATCTCTGGCGGTGTTTTTGGCGACCACTGTTCACCTATTTCGGATACAACTATCATCTCGTCTATGGCAAGTGATTGTGAAGTTATCGAACATGTAAGAACTCAGCTTCCTTATGCCTTAATCTCTGGGCTCATTGCATTAGTCTTTTTTATTGTTTTTAGTTTTTAAATAGCTTCACCTTCATTTTTTTTATATAATGTTTTACACAAAAAAAAGATAGAATGTTTCTTATAAAGTATAACCCTTGAATTGTTTTTTTAGAATCTTATCAAATAAAAGGTATATATGAATTATGAATAATTATGATAAATCTCATAGTCTGAATATAGCTACCGAAGATCGTACAATCCATATTGGCAAAAGAATAGCATATGATAAATTGACATATTTTTATCTTTCAATGCCGGTTGTAATTATAGGGCATATGCTTGGTGCTCTCCTTTTAAGTGCTTTGCTATATAGAGTCATTGACGTATACAATATATTTGTATGGTTAGGATTAAGTGTAATATTTTTCTTTTATCGTTTTTATCATTATTATCTATTTAAACGTGAAGAAGAACATAAGAAGATGCGTGATTATAGGATTTGGATAGACCGTTTTTACGCTGATGTTCTTATAAGTGCTCTTTTGTGGGGAAGCAGTGCTATTTTGATGTTTCCAGCCGGTGATATTATGAATCAGATGATTATTGTCATTTTCATCTTTGCTGTGAGTTTTACTTCTATGGGAAACATCGGAGCAAAACTCGACCTTCTTATCTTTTATGCATTTTTTAGTTTTTTACCCTTGATTATACAGTTAATCGTACTTGGACAACAGCAATATGTACAATTAGGCATACTTGTAATTGCTTTAATGATCGTTCTGATGGCTGTGAGTTATTATTTTGGTAATGTAGTAAATAACTCCCTTTATAATCATCAAAATTTCATTGAAATAAAACATTCCAATGAAATTTTACAAGAACGATTTTTTTCTCTTTTTGAGCGTGCACCGGTTGGCATATTTTACTATAACGATAAACTTGAAATATTGGATTCAAATACTTTCTTTTCGGAGCTTAATGATTGTGAAAGTAAGGAAGATCTTGTAAATAAATCTATTAAATATACGAGTAACAAAGAGCTTTTGGATAGTTACAAAATTGTTTTTCAAAATACAATCGGTGATTATAGAGGGCCGTATACTTCTTTAATGTCTGATAAACAACTCTATGTAGACCTCAATACTGTGCCGCTTATTGATGCAGGCGGGATAGTTAAAGGCGGTATTACTATTGTAAAAGATATCACAGAAGAAGTAAATGCCAAAGAAAGTATGGTCCGTAATGCCTATTATGATATATTAACCAACATCCCTAATCGTACTTTGTTTATGGATCGTCTCAATGAAGCAATAGAATCAAGTAAAAAAGAACACACTTTTGCCGCAGTTTTGTATATGGATTTAGATAATTTTAAAAAACTTAATGAAACTTTTGGACATGACAAAGGTGACTCAGCCTTGAAGCAAGTTGCTGAGCGTGCTTTAAATACGATTAATGCCCAAGACACTCTTGCTCGCCTTGGAGGAGATAAGTTCGCGGTACTTCTTCCTAATCTTACTCATGATTATAATTCTGCATACGAACAAGCGATGAAAAAGGCACAAAATATTCTTGATGTTTTGATAACTCCTTTAAAAATTTCCGGAGAAGATTATCATGCCGGTGCTTCTATCGGGATTTATTTATTTCCTTCAAATGGTGCTACCGCTTACGATATATTAAAAAGAGCGGAAACAGCAATGTATGAAGCAAAAAGAACCGGACGTAATACTATTATGCCTTATCAGGATTATATGGGGGATTCTGTTGCAGAATTTATCGGTATTGATAATGATTTAAGAAAAGCTCTTCTTAATGATGAACTTATGATGTATTACCATCCACAACTGGATGTACAGACCGGTAAAATTAGCGGAGCTGAAGCGCTTATACGATGGGCACATCCAACAAGAGGAATGGTTCCACCCGCAAAATTTATCCCTATTGCTGAAGAAAGCGGCTATATTATAGAACTGAGCCATTGGATTTTGGAGCGGGTTATCAAAGATATTAAGAGACTCAGTGAACTTCCTGGAGGATTTAAACTCAATCATATTGCAATTAATATAAATAGTAACCATTTTTTAAGACCGGATTTTACTAAAGAGTTAAAAAGCATCATAGAAAAGCATCACATTCCGGCAAAGTGGGTCGAAATTGAGATTACAGAAGGTGTGATAATGGATAATATTGACGAAGCAATTAAAAAGATGAAAGAGTTAAAGGAATACGGAATCAAGTTTTCTATGGATGATTTTGGAACAGGTTATTCATCTCTCTCCTATCTAAGTCAACTTCCTTTCGATACATTAAAAATCGACCAAGCCTTTGTTATGAAAATGACAAATGACATAAGCGATTCTACTTTGGTATATGCCATCATAGACATAGCTAAGAACTTTAATTTTGAAGTTGTAGCAGAGGGAGTAGAAACACTTGAAATACTGGAGCTACTCCAAAAAAGTACCTGTAATATTTACCAAGGCTTTTATGCACATAAACCAATGCCACTTAGTGACTTTACTAAACTTATATCATAAAAAAGTTAGAAGATTTGTAGTGGTTTTTTACTATTATGACTACAGCATCTGTTGTCATTATTTTTGGTTTTTAAATAACTTTAATCCTAAAAAGAGTACAATCTTCTAATTTCAAAAAGGGTGTAGTCGTGAAAAATATTCTTATTTTTATGTTGATATTCCCTGCCTATATCTTAGCTTCAGATGTACAGCAGACATATAATGTTGCCATGAGCGCTTACAAATCAAAAGATTTTAAAACTTCTTATGATCTTTTATCAAAGCTTTATCTAACAAAACTCTCAGATGTAAACTTGAACTTTGCTCTTGGCATGTCCGCTTATGAAACAGGACATTACGAGATAGCTCTTGGGGCTTTTGAACGGGTTGAAATGCTTGAGCCTGCAAACTTAAGAAATAAGCTTGAAAAAGCTAGAACATATTTTATGTTAAAGATGTATGAGGATGCAGAACTTGGGTTTAAAGAAGTTCTAGACAACCCGATGATTTCCGAGAACGTACGAAAAAATATAGAATTATATCTATCTAAAGTTTCCAAGGTTCAACAAAAATCATTTACTTATGCGACGATTAGCTTAGATTGGATTTATGATTCAAATGTAAACTATGGCTCATTGGATGATACTTACAACGTAGGTTCTACCGCATACCCAACAGCAGATGAACGCTCAGACAGAGCTCTTCAACTCTCAGCAGATATAATGAATATTTACGATATTGGTGAAGCAAACGGTTTTGCTCTCAAAAATAGAGCTATTTTATACTTGAAAGACTACCAACATGAAGATGATTATGATGTGCAATATTTGGCTTATATGCCAAGTTTGGTTTACAAATACACTCAATATACAGCAGAGATGGTTGTTGGCGTTGACGCTATGACATTGGGTAAAGAGCTTTATTTAAAAACAGTCTCTTTTATGCCAAGAATCGAGTATGCACATACCAATAGTTTAAGAAGTATTGCCTATTTCAAATACCAAACAAAATTCTTTCAGCAATCTACTCAGTCTGATTTAAACTCAAACCATTATGAGTTGTCTTATGCTATGCAAGATATTTTATCTCCTCGCTCGTATATTCAAGTCAACATTGTCGGTGTACAAGAAAAGAAACAAAAAGGATCAAGAATAGATGTTGACTATAGTGAATATAAGCTAAATACAATTTATGTAAATCAGTTTACACCAACTTATGGTGGGGAACTTTATGCTGAGATAAAAAAGAGAAAATATGACGACTATAGTTCTCTTTTTGATTCTACAAGAGATGATGTCAGCCGAAGCGTAAGCGCGAGCGTAAGTGCAAAGATATTACAAACATTGCGTTTTAAAGTAAAAGCACTATACAACAGGGTTGATTCAAATCAAGACCTGTTTGGTTATCAGAAATACACGGTATCTGCCGGTATCGTAAAAACTTTTTAGGAGAGTTGTTATGGAAATATTTAAAAAAGTTATTTTATCTTTGATCTTAGTTAGTTCATTTGTACTAGCAAACAGTGTTGGAACTATCACAGCATTAAAAGGCAGTGCTACGATTGTTCGTGATGATTCAAACATAGAAGCGACAGTCGGTGCAAAACTAAACGAAAAAGACACCATTACAACAAAAGCAAAAAGTAAAATTCAAATTATTTTTAATGATGAAACTATTATAACCATTGGTCAAAATAGTAACTTTTCAATCTATGAGTATTTATTTGAAGAGAACAAAGCACCAAAGGCTAAGTTTGGACTATTAACAGGGGCTATTAGAACCATAACCGGAAAGATAGGAAAAATAGCACCTGATAAATTTAGTGTTGAAACTAAAACAGCACTTATTGGGATACGTGGAACAGACTTTACTATTTTAGCAAGAGAAGATGGCGGGATTAGAGCTTATTGTACTTTTGGAGCGATTAGTGTTAGTGTAAACGGTAAGATAGTTATTGTTGAACAAGGATTTTATGTTGATGTTTCTGCAGATGGAAAAATAGGAAAACTCCAGAAGTTTACTCCACAACAGCTGAAAAAAATGAGAAGCGATAGTTTTGTAGTTGCTGAATCTACTAAAGAGACAGATCCGACAGGATTAACAGAAACTACAGTAACTGACTCATCTGGTGATATTGATATGGTTGTTTCAGATATTACGCAGAGGACAACTACAGGTACGCAGGCAAATGCGCTAGATGCAGCTGAAGCAGCAGTTACTCCAGATCGAATAATTAATGATAATCTCGAAATAATCTCTGGACAATAATAGAGGATGAAAGATAAATACAAGGTACTCATCTTACTCTTTTTATTTATCTCTATTCTTCTCTCGAGTGCCTATCTCTTTATGCCAAGTCACTTCCAGTCTCTGGACGACAGGGTGCGGGATTTTTACTTTAATGTTCGTGGACCTGAAAAAGCCAGTGATGATGTGGTGATTGTAGATATAGATGAACGAAGCATCAAAGAGTTGGGTCAGTGGCCATGGGAGCGGGATAAATTTGCTCAGATTTTGACAAACCTTGGTAACTACGGAGTTGGAATCATCGGGCTGGATATGGTTTTTGCAGAGGCTGACAAAACTTCCCCGGATAAACTTGCTAAAAAATGGGGGATAAGTAAAAAAAATCTCCCTGACTATGACCTTATTCTTTCTCATGTGGTTGCGCAGACACCTACTATACTGGGCTATGTGTTTGATTTTAATGCGAAAAATACAAAAGATGCGCCGCAAATACCTGCTATCTTTATAGAAAAAAATAAGCCTGAGAGAGAGTTTTTACCAGTGGCGTATGGGGTTTTAACAAATCTTGAAGTGATTCAGAAAAATGGCTATTCAAGCGGCTACATGAACAACATCCCAGATGCAACCGGTGTTATAAGAAGTGTTCCTCTCTGCATCAAGTATGATGATATGGTTTATCCATCTCTTGCATTTGAGATGTACCGCATAGCTGTAGACTCAAAAAAAGTTATTTTAACTTACAGTAGTGGTGGTATAGAAAATATTGAGCTTGGTTCGCAAGAGATAAAAACCGATAGATTTGGGAGGTTGTATCTAAATTTCAGAGGTCCGGCTAAAAGTTATAAATATATCTCAGCAGTAGATGTCTACAATAATACAGCTGATAAAAAAAGTTTAGAGGGTAAGTTTGTACTTATCGGGACATCTGCTTATGGACTTATGGATCTTCGTTCTACCCCTATGGACAGTGTTATACCTGGAGTCGAAGTACATGCAAATATAATTGATAATCTGTTAAATGATGATATGATGAGAAAGCCGTCATGGGTCGAAATAGCGAATATTGCAGCTATTGTCATAATTTCTTTCATTGTGATATTTATGTACTCCAGACTCTCTTTAACAATGCTTATGATTATCTATCCTTCTACATTATTTGCGCTTTTGTATGCAAATTATTATCTCCTTTTTACAGAGCATATTATTATAAATTCACTCTTTCCACTTTCTTCAATCATATTTTCACTTATTGGAATTTTGGGTGTGAATTATCTCTTTGAAACGCGTCAAAAAGATATGATTAAAGGAAAGTTTGCCAGTAAAGTAAGTGCAAGTGTTATGGACGATATTCTTAAAAAATCTGATACAAATACTTTAGATGGTGCTGAAAGGGAGATTACCGTATTTTTCTCTGATGTCAGAGGTTTTACAAATATTTCTGAAGCTATGGGGAATGCAAAATCACTTATTAAATTTATGAATGAAATTATGGAGCCTATGACAGAGATAATAATACAAGAAGATGGCACTGTTGATAAATATATCGGTGATGCGATTATGGCGTATTGGAATGCACCGCTTGATGTGGAAAATCATGCTGACAGAGCTGTCACAGCAAGTCTTAGGCAGCTTCACAATCTTAAAAATTTGAATGCAAAGCTAAGAAAAAATCCAGAATTTAAAAATGTTACTAAAATGGCAGATGAGAATAATATACCACTTGTTGATATTGGGATAGGACTCAACAGCGGGATTGCCATAGTTGGAGAGATGGGCTCTACAAAGCGTTCTGATTATACTGCTATCGGTGATCCTATAAACATAGGATCGAGATTAGAATCTTTGTGTAAATATTATAGCTCAAGACTCAATATCTCAAACTATACAAAAAATATGTTAACCGGAAAATATATTTTCAGATTCTTAGATTTGGTAACAGTCAAAGGTAAAGTTGAACCGCTTGAGATTTGGCAGGTTCATGATTTTGATAGTGAGGAAGAGGATGAGCCACTTTTTTACTCAAGCAAAAAAGAACTTTTAAGAGAGCTTGATTTTTATCATAAGGCTATCGATCTTTACAAAACAGAAAAATTTGAAGACGCTTTAAATATTTTTAAAGTTCTTAACGAATGGGAAAATAAGAGCAATCTCAGAATTTATGATATTTACATAGAGCGTTGTGAGCACTATATGGAATTTCCTCCTGAAAATTTTAATGGTGTTTTTGTCCATACAACAAAGAGTTAGGTCTTTTTATAAACCTAACACAGCGTTCAAAGAGTAGCGCATATCTTCATCAAGATTTTCCATGGAGCTTAACATCCATCTTAAATAGCCGGCATCACTGCGTGCGACTTCTTCCAAAGTTTTGCCCTTGTATTTCCCAAATTTAAACGATTTTATTATGATGGGTGTATTTGTTAAGTCCACCATCTTTTCAACCGGATTTTCACTAGGAAACTGTTTTTGCACAGCTTCTTTTAGTTTTGAGAGAAACAGTTTCAAAACCAAAACATCCCCTATGGCATCATGGGCTTTTACTACGATATCTAAAGCATCTGCTTCTTTTTGTTCCTCTTTGTAAAGACCCAGTTTATAGCGAAAATATTGAAGTCTGTGAGCTTCTTCATCTGCAAAAATATGCTTAGCAACCCTGAGAGTATCAATCACTTTCATCTGCGTGTTAAAACCCTCTTTTTTAAGCATATCCAAGTCAAAGGGAGCGTTGTGGATAATGATATAATTATCGTTAGTGTTGAGCTCATTGAGTCTTTTATATGCGATACTCTCTTTACATGTAGACTTGCCTTCAAGCAAATCAGGAGTTATTCCATGTACTTCCATAGCGCCGAAGCTGATAGGCATATCGGAAGAACAAAATTCATTATGCACCTCTACCTCTTTTGAGCCTAAAACGATATATCCGAGTTGAATCACTCTGTCAAGTTCGCCTGTTCCTGTTGTTTCCGTATCTAAAATAATGTATTGTTTTGCCAATTTTTAGTCCATATTTAAAAGTAATAGCATATTTTAGCGATAAACTTTTAAAACTACTTTTTTGCTCTAAATTTTACTTTGAAAGTTTCTGTGCCCTCGTTTTTGACTTGCACTTCAAATGTTACCAGATTGCCTTTTGTATATTTGTACGGCTTTGTTGAATCAATACTGCTTGTAGTACTCTTGTTAAATGGAATCAGTAGCTCAATTGTTTTAGTTGAATCGGAACTATTTTTAATGCTATATTTTGCCGTAACTTCAATGTAGTTTTTGTTGTCATCTCTTTGTAAAACTGTCTCTGTCGTACTCAGGTCGAAGTTATTTCCAAGTTTTAAATCGATTGGAGTTTTCTTGGGCGTATGATTTAGATTTGATTCGCCTAAGAGTAAGCTCGTGCCTTTTACCTTTGAATAGCTTCTCACTACCCCTTTTGGCATAGGAAAATCAAAACCGTTACTATGGATATATTGGCTTACGTCATGCTTTTGTTCCCCTTGCATGTAGAGCGGATTTGATAATTGTGCGGTGTATTTACGGGTAATCTTGATATTCTTTTTATCGATAAACTTGATTTGTGTTTTTTCATTATCGGCTAGATTCACTTTAAAAGGGATGGTGTAAAAATGGTAGCCTTCATGGGCTTGATGTTTAACCTCTTCAGCCATTGCATCCATAGCCATTGTCTTTCTTACCTGCATGTAGCGATTTTGCGCTCTTTGTGCACGATTGATATCCCCGGCTAAAACATATAGTTCTGTATTCTCAAACTTTTTACCTGAACGGTTGTCTATGCTTATCCAGCCAGATAAATTTGCACTTTCATCCTTGACATCTAAAATATAGTTACTTTGCCAGTCAACATTTTTTATGAGATAGTCTAGTTCCATCTCCGCTTTTAGGTCTTTTTTTGCAGAGATATTCCAGACTAGGGACGGCTTGGTTATCAGTTCATTTGGAATAGTTTTAAAAATGATATTGTTGCTGTTGACCGATATAATCTCGTTGGAATCAGTTTGAACAATACACAAATTTCCATCGTTTGATAAAAGTGTAGCTTTGAGAATCTGAAAATTCTTGCTGTCTTTCATAACGCGGACTTCCACTTCTTTGCCTATATGAGCTTCGAGCAGCTTCTTTTGTGTGAGTTTGTCAAAACGGTATTGCTGGGAGTAAAGCGTGATGGAATCATCAAGTTTTACATTGACTGAGTCTATCTCGATAGTATTGGCAACACCTTCGTAGATAATGCTGCCATCGCTCTTTTGCGTACTTAATGCCCTTTGCTCATGCACTAAAGCAATGCCGCCATTGTAAACGATGAGTGAGTTGGAAGAGGGCTGTGCACCTAAAACAGCTCCAAAAGCGCTCAGTGAGAGAGCCGTTGAAGAGATGATTTTTAAAAATAAATGCTTCATTGGTAAATCCTTTAGAGATATTCTACTACTTATGTTACACTATCAGGAAAAATAGATAGTAAAAATTGAAAGTATTTGGAGAAATATGTGATTAGTTCAGCGCTTGTCTATCTTTTTGTGTTGGCTTTCATAGCGACAGGCTTTCATCAGTTAGAAAAACAAACAAATTTTAAAATATTTAAATTTCTTCCGGCAGTTGTGATGATATATGCTTTTAGCATGTTCTTGGCCAGTATGGGAGTGTTTGAATCAAATGAGGCAATAAACAATATTTACTCACTTACTAAAGCAAATCTGCTTCCGGCTATGCTTTTTTTGATGCTTCTCCAAGTTGATTTTACACACTTTTTTAAACTTGGGAAATCTTTGCTTATTGCTTATGTTTTAGCGGTTCTCTCAATTGCCATTGGTTTTATAGTTGTCTCTTTGGTTTTTGATTTTAATCATGACACTGCTGCGGCTTTTGGAGCTTTAGCTGGAAGCTGGATGGGCGGGACTGCAAACATGATAGCAGTCGGTTCAGCTCTGGGAGTGAGTCAGGAAGCTTATGGTTACGCTCTTATAGTTGACAGTGTAAACTACACTTTATGGGTAATGCTGCTTTTATTTTTGGTTCCGTTTGCCTCGGCTTTTAACAGATTTGTTGGGGCAAAAGACAGTGAAGCGATTTTTTCACAAATCGGCTGCGCATGTACTATTGGAACAAAAAGATATTGGCTTTTAATCTCTTTTGCAATTATTGTCTCACTGGCTTCTCAGATGCTGGCCGTACATGTAGAGTTTTTAAATAGAACAACAACGGTAGTTTTATTGGCAACAATTTTTGGTGTTTTAGCCTCTTTTACAAAGCTGAAATCTATGAACGGCTCAAGTGAAGTTGCGACTACGATGCTTTATATTTTGATAGCACTCATTGGCTCAAAAGCGGTGTTTGAGAGTTTTGGTGCAGTCGGCATTTATGTCGTGGCAGGTTTTTTGATTTTAGTGATACATGCCGCTCTTATGGTTGCAGGTGCGAAGATATTTAAGCTTGATTTGTTTTCCATTGCAGTCGCATCCCTCTCAAATATCGGAGGTGTCGCCTCAGCTCCAATCCTCGCGGCAACCTACAACAAATCACTTGTAAGTGTTGGAGTTTTGATGGCTGTTATGGGGTATCTAATAGGCACTTTCGGCGGGCTTTTGGTTGGAAGTATTTTAGTGAGTTTAGCAAAATGAAAATAATAAACATCCAAACAGAAGTAAAACACATTCCTCTAAAGACACCTTTTATAACTGCCCTCAGAAGAGTAGAAAATATAGAGTTTGTCAGAGTAAGCATTACATGTAAGAATGGCTTAGTAGGGATAGGGGAAGCACCGGCGACTAAAGCGATAACAGGAGAGGGGATTGAAGATATTTTGGACTCTATAGAGAGTGTTAAAAGTACTTTAAATCATCACTCACCGCAAAATGCGCTGGAGCGCTTACACGAAAATAGACAGACGGACCATCCAATATGTTTGATAGGGAACAGTGCCAGAGCTTCTTTGGATATGGCACTTTTATCTTTGATAGCACAATCTGAAAATATGCCGTTGTATCAGTATTTCGGTGCAGAAGATGCAGTGCATTTACAAACAGATGTGACAATCAGTTTAAATACTCCACAGGTTATGCTCGAAGATGCAAGGGCGGCATGTGAGAACAATATGGATATATTAAAAGTAAAACTAGGCGCAGACATTAAACATGCGATAGAAGTGATACAATCCATCTCAAAAGAACTGCCTGCTGCAAAAATACTTGTCGATGCAAATCAAGCTTGGAGTGTGCAAAATTGTCTGCATTTTATCGATAAGGTAAAGGACTGTGAAATCGAGCTTATTGAGCAGCCTGTAATTGCAGGTGATTTGGAAGGTCTTAAAATCATAACAGAGTATTCAGACATTCCTATTTTGGCTGATGAAGCAGTCTTTACACTCGAAGATGCCCAAAAAGTCATAGAGACTGCGAGTGCTGACATGATAAACATAAAACTTATGAAATGCGGCGGTGTGATTAAAGCGATTGAGATTTTAGAATATTGTAAAAGTAACAATGTTACATGTATGCTCGGTTCCATGCTCGAGGGCCCGACCTCAATAAACATAGCTTTACATCTGGCTATGGCTTACAGCGATGTTATAAAGTACATAGATCTAGACAGTCCTCTTCTTTACAAAGAGATGTCTGATGAGCTTGAGTTTATATTTGAGGGTAAAGATATTGAATATATAGGGAAAGATTAGTTACGTGAGGCTACGTACCTAAGCCATATAAATCCAAAGAGCCCGGCAAACAATGATGCTGCCAAGATTCCTACTTTCGCTTGAAAAATAAAAGATTCATTTCCTAAAAATGCCAAATCTGCTACAAAGATTGACATAGTAAAACCGATACCGCCTAAGAATGCCACTCCAAAGAGTTGACTCATAGTGCTGTTATCCGGAAGTTTCGCGATACCAAGTTTTATAGCAATATATGCAACTCCGGCAATTCCAAGAACTTTTCCAATAATGAGTCCAGCAATGATGCCGATAGATATGGGTTCCAAAATAGTGGTGCTTATGGATGAAAAATCTATAGATATGCCGGCATTGGCAAGTGCAAAAAGAGGAATAACTACTAAGCTTACCGGAAGATGCAGGTCATGTTCGAGTCTTGCAGCAGGAGAGTTTACAGAGTCGATTTTATCTGTTATGTTGAGTAAAATCGCTTTTTGCTTTTCATGCATCATGTGATCAGTTGTTACTGGATAGTTGTCATATTCATCTAGCAAATTTTTTGTATGTTTAGTAAAATCTACAGGGGCATACCTAGGCTTAGAGGGTATAGACATAGCTGCGATAACTCCTGCAATTGTCGCATGAACTCCTGATTCAAGCATAAAAAACCACATGGCAAGTCCAATTATGAAATAGGGCAGAACAGCATGGATTCCAAAACGGTTAAATGAAACCAAGGTTAAAAAAGACACAAGAGCCAACGCAAGTGGCAGCATGTTGATTTGTTCAGTATAAAAAATTGCTATAACCACAACTGCACCAAGGTCATCTACAATTGCAAGTGCTACTAAAAATGTAACAAGTGCAGGGGAGACTCTCTTGCCTAAAAGCACAAGCGCACTGATGGCAAAAGCAATATCTGTTGCCATTGGGATACCCCAGCCGCTTGCAGCGTCAGTTCCATAGTTTATACTTAAGTATATGAGAGCCGGCAGTATCATCCCTCCTATTGCTGCAAGTATTGGAAGAATAGCAACTTTGATATTTGAGAGTTCACCTACCAGTATCTCTCTTTTTATCTCAAGTCCGACTATAAAGAAAAAGACAGCCATAAGACCATCATTTATCCAGTGGTGAATACTATGTGAGAGTTTCCAAGAGCCAACATTAAAATCTATCTGAATATGAAAAAAATGCTTATAAGCGTCTGCAAGTGGCGAGTTCGCTAGCATAAGTGCTAACACGGTAGTAAACATTAACACAATACCGGTTGTAGTCTGTGCATGTAAAAATTCTTCAAAAGGAGTATACGCTTTATTAAAAGCCTTTTCCCATGGCGCATATAGTTTCATCTTATTACCTCGTTTTCAAGTTAATCATCAATTATGATGCGGTCTCTGCCGCTTTGTTTTGCTTGATATAAGGCAAAATCAGCAGATTTGACTAAATTTGATGGAATATTGCCTGTATCTGGAATGATACTGCTTACTCCAAAACTCATAGTGATAGGTCTTATCTTTATGCCATGTGCTTCAAAATTGCCTAAACTTTTAATGCCCTTTTGTATTGTCGTGCACAGTTCGTGTGCGCCATTAGTATTTGTATCATACAAGACAATAATAAATTCTTCTCCACCATATCTCGCTACAAAATCAGTACTTCTCTTAATTGAAGTTTTCATAACATTTGCAACAATCTTTAAAACAATATCTCCTGCTGCATGTCCATAAGTGTCATTCACATGTTTAAAGTAATCAATGTCACACATGATTATAGACATATCAACATTTTTACGCTGTGCCATATCCCATGTATCTTTGAGATGCTGTTCAAAATATCTTCTGTTATATAATTGTGTTAATGCGTCAGTTATGGAAAGTGCTTTTAGTTTTTCGTTTACAGCTTCAAGCTCTTTAGTTCTCTCTTTTACTTTATCTTCCAGTGAGTGGTTAATAGCATCTAAATCTTTGGAATGTAGATCTATCCTCTCAACCATAGACATAATTGCATTGTGTATTACTCCAATTTCATCGGATCTTTTAGACTCCCTTAGTGAGAGATTATTGAGTTTTGGGTCATATGCCAAAACATCACGGCTTAGAACCTTTAAATCTTTAAGCTCTCTTTTAATGAGAAAAATAAATAAAAACAATAAAATAAAAGTTATCAAAAATATTGAAATAGTTGTATCTGTATTTTTTTGATGAACTTCTATTAACTCTTTATCTGAAAAATATAAATCAATAAAACCAAAATTTTCACCAGAGATAGGGTCAATTATATTTTTACTACAAAAGTTAGTATCACCTTCTTCTTTTTTTAAATGCTTTGTAGACTCTTTTATATAAGTATAAATAATATCTTTATTTACATTTTTAAGCTCTAAAAATTCCAAATCATCATTTTGCTTTACTATCTGGTTTAGGTATTCTTCATTTGCATCTTCTAATCCTAAGGAGATATTGAGTGCGATGATAGGTGAAATTGTATCTATCAGTAGATTGTTTTTTGATTTTTTTGATTTAATGAATTGATTGACAATATTATCTGAGAGTTGGTACCTCTCAGCTGATACAATCAATATGGTAAAAAGAATGATACCTATGATGATTTTGAGTTCTATGCTAAGGCTGCGTATCAATTTTCTTTTCCTAGATAAATTTTTGAAACTCTTAAGAGTATGTTATCGAGTTCAACTTTATTTTTAGTTATAGCTTTCATATTTATGTATGGTAAAACTTTTCTGCCAATAAATAAAGATATTTCAACACCATTCTCCAATAATGCTTCATCGTATGACATAGTCAAAATATTTTGTTTATTTGAAAAGAGTAAGGCATCATTTATATTTTTTTCATTTGAATTAAACATAAATAGAAGTTGTGTGTTTTCACATTTAGTAATCTCTGAATAGGGGGTGCTTACTAAATGAATATGATGATTTTTAATCCCATTTGGATAATTGTTATTTACTTTATCTATTAAAGAAAGTGCTGCTGATTTATCTATATCATCATTGAGAACACAAATATCTATATTGTCTTTTATCCTTTCTTTTTGGCTGCTCATCATGATAAATCGGGGCATTAACTTTGAGAAAATACTTAAAATATCATCATCATATGTTAAAGCATAGAGTATAGTTGTATTTAAAATGATACTAATCAGTAAAAATAAACGAATGATACTTTGTTTAAATTTCATGATCTTTCTCTACATCAAGTGGTAAGGTGATTGTAGATAACGCGCCGCCATTTTGATTGCTGAGTTCTTTAAAAGATAAAAATTCTTTTTTTAAGAAAAAAGCAAAAAATATTAAAACGATGAATACAATAAAAAAGATTTCTATGGTAATTTTAGTATTGTTTTTTAATACTTCTTTATATCTTTCATCTGAGATATATAACTCAATTTTAGCTACATGTTCATTCATAAAACTATCTGTAATATCTTGGCTGAAATAATTTTCATCACTTTTTTTAAGTATGTTTTTTTCATTTTCAGCTTGATAGCCGTAGATTGTAACAGCTTCTTTATCTGAAATTTTTAACATTAAAATATCTGGATTTTGCTTCGCAATTTCATCCAAGTATTCTTTATTGGCATCCAAAAGACCAAGCGACAAGTTAAGAGATATGATAGGAGATATTGTATTTATGAGCAGAGTAGTTCTTGATTTTTCTAATTCTAAAAATTGTCTGTTTTTATTTACGCTCATCTCATATACCCCAAGTACAGAAATAAATAAAGCTAATAATATGATTGAAATTACAACTTTTGCTTCAAGACCAAATTTTTTCATTTAAAATAACTTTTAAACCTTATATAATAATGATTATAATATACTATTTTCTTATAGTTGGTAGTATATTATTTATTAACTTAATCTCACATTTTTGGATAAATATCAAATGAAAAAAATTATACTATCTGCCTTAATAGTTTTATCAACGTTAACTACAATCAGTGCAGACGAACTTAACAAGATAGAGGATTTTGAATCATTGCTGAATGATGTGAGTGAGATTGCAACAAGAAAATCTTTGAATGTAGATTATATGCCATCGGTTGTAACAATCATAGATGCACAAACATACATGGATGCCGGTATCCAAAATATTGGGGAAGCTCTCGGCATGCTGCCTGGGATTCAAACCCAAACCAGTTCTATGGGCTATGCTACGACGACAGTGCGGGGTTTAAAAACTCCAAATGCGTATATCTCAGATAAGATAAAAGTTCTTATAGACGGAGTCGCAATACATAACGAGATTTCGGGAACAAGTAACTTTTACATGGACTTTCCTATGCAGCTGGTGGACAAGATAGAAGTGCTTCGTGGACCGGGCTCTACGGTTTATGGATCGGGAGCATTTTACGGAACTGTGAATGTCATCACAAAACTCGGTAATTCAAAAAAAGAAAATCAGGTTTTTTTAGGTGGCGGCAGCTACAAATATATGACAGCCGGAACCAATGTATACACAACTGCTGACAATTGGACTCTATTTGCAGATGGCTATTATCAGCAAAATGAGAAAAGACTGAATCAACCGGATCAGGAGCAAAGAACAGATGAACACATGGAAGATTTGTCTCTTGGCTTTAGGGCAGTAAACGGCGGTTTTGAGTTTCTAACTCGCCTCAAACAAAACACTTCCGGAAACTTTTACAGTTTTGAAGGTGAGCTTGACCCAATACCAGACCATCCTAAAGAGCATAAAAATGTATACTTTTTTGCAGAGGCTTCGTATAAGATAGATTTGAATGATTATAAGCTTGAGACAAAAGCCGGCTTTTCACACAGAGAATCAGATATTGGAGCCAATATTGATAATGTTGCAGCAATAGCTAACAGGTTTAGTGTTGTAGGTATAAATGTGCAGGAAGGCTTTACAACGCAGGAAAAAATACAGGAACAAAATCTTGAACTTGAGAGTATCCTTACTTTTCCTGAGATAAACTCAAATGATATTTTAGTCGGAGTTGGAATTCGTAATGCGAGAGTGATGCAGGATGATTATTACAACAGTGTTGAAAATGCGATTACACAGAATTACACTGCCATTACAACTAGCGTTAATTTTGGCAGTTTTAGATATCGTCCTTCTAAAGAGCCTGCATTTTGGGCAAATCCGACAACACAGCTTTTAAAAGCAAATCTCAGTCGTACAATCGGCTATGGCTATCTTCAGGATTTGATATCACTCCACAATGATGTTGATTTATTTCTTGGAGTGCGGGTTGATGATTATTCCGATTTTGGAGCAAAATTGAGCAAGAGAGCCGGAATTGTATATAGAGCTACAGACAAAACTGTCCTAAAGCTGCTTTATGGTTCAGCTTTTAGAGCTCCTACTTTTACTGAGGCGTACTCAAACGGGCATATCAACTTAAGACAAAGTGATGAAAACATAAAACCGGAGGAGACAAATACTTACGAAGCCGTTTGGATATACACCCCGACATTGAAGCATAAGTTTTCTTTAAATCTTTTTTACTCAGAGTTGAATAATGTAATTGATTTGGAAGAGGATGAAAGTACTCCTGCCGGGTATAAAAACTATGACAACAGAAGCTCACAAGGGCTCGAGTTTGAGTATTCTTACCGTACACAGCTTGAGCATAGTCTGTATTTTAATGCGAGCTATATAGAAACAAATTATGAGGTACCTTATGAAGGAGGAGCAAGTGCACTTCCAGAGGAGCAAACAGGCTATATCCAATCGATGCCCGATATTTCAAAACTGATGCTCAAAGCGATGTATATTTATCGTCCAACGAACAAGCTCTCTTTTGGTACAACTTGGCATTACTATTCTAAAACAACGCCGACGGAGATAAGCTGGGTTGATGAGTCTTCTGTAGAGCCTGTAAATATTTTTGATGAAACGCTTACTTACCGATTTTCCAGTTTAAGTGAGATGAGAGTAACTGTGAAAAATCTCTTTGATGCGGATGTGCGTCAGCCGAGTTATTACTATAACATAAGTGGCGGAGTTCAAAGAGAAGGCAGAAATTACATGCTGAGTTATGTATATAGATTTTAAAGAACTTTAGTAAAATGACAATGAGCTGAACATTAAAGAAGGTAAATATATATAAAATGAGTATAATTAACTTATGAATTTAAAAGAACTAGAAAATAAAACCATATTGATGTTTGGAAAAAGCCGTGCATTTTCAGATGATGAGTTTATGCTTCAAATGAAACTGCATAACATACATGTAGTAAAGGAATACTCTGATGAGGTTGTTTTGATTGTTGATGGCAGAATGATGACGCCTTATGAAGACAATGAAAGTGTTAAACTTTATGAGCAAAAAAAAGCTGAATTTGTGGATATAGATACTTTAGACAGAGCATTGTCAAATTTTTTAGACGAAGATACACTTTTGATGAGTTTGAAGCTGAGTCATGATAAAGACAGGCTAAAAGGGTATCTTCAAAACGGTATGGTAAGTGATGCGCTTTTTTTAAAACTTATGAAAATGTATACATGGGATGGAGATGATTTTTTTGGAAATGATGATAACCGCGACATAAGTGCAGCATTTATAAGCAGATTCTACAAAAATATTGAAAGAAATCATAATGTACAATATTCAAGCAGGGGTTTTTTACACTTAATTATCCAGACAACAGATGAAGGGCTCATAGAAACTGTTAGCTTGCTTGAACCCTTGCAAAAAAGCTTTCAGGCGGATGCAGAAGATAGTAACTATAGGATTATAACTGCTATAGCAACGCACTATAGAACGCCCAAAAGAGTGTTGAAGATGCTCATTAAAAATTCAAATTCCTATGTTAGGACACTCATAGCCATGAGAGAGGATTGTGATGAATCTATGCAGATTCAACTCTTTGAAACTGACGATGAAGAAGTCCTCAGAGCGCTTTCTTATAATGAAAAACTGAATATAAATCTGGCTTTAAAGCTTATGAAAAATAAAGAATATGCAAAAAATATAGCAAAATATATTAATCTGGATAATAGAGTATTTGATATGCTTTATGAAAGCTCATCTCTGGAGTTAGCAATAAATAACAGCATAAGATATGATATGCAAAAAAAATTAATTGATACAAATAATATCGACATAATGACAGCATTGGCTACAAATAAATATTTACATAAAGATATCTTTTATGAACTTGTTGCAAAAAAAGATGAAAACATAAATATAGCTATCTACCGGAATCCTTCTGTACAAAAAACTACACTTGCAAAAGCTTATAAAAATAAAAAATATTATACATCTTTGGCAAGTAATGAAAATACACCGGAAGATATTTTACAAAAACTTTCCCAGAGTGAAGATACAGTCATACTTTTAGGTCTTGCTAAAAATCCAAGCACTCCTATCGATGTTTTGTATCAGTTGCAGCTAGATAGCAGGTTTGAACGCTCAGTAAAAGAAAATCCTACTTTTGGCAGACATATCCAAACTGAAAATATCGGCTGGCAAGAATAAGTGAAAGCATCTAGTTTAATAAGCACAATATCTTCTCTGATAGAGCAAAAAGTGCCAACTTTTCTTTGGGGCGCGCCGGGGATTGGAAAATCATCCATTGTCAAACAGATTGCAAAAGATAAGGCTATAGGTTTTATAGATTTAAGGCTTGCTCTTATGGACCCGACCGACTTGAAAGGTATTCCTTTTTACGACAAAGAATCCCACACAGCACTTTGGGCACCTCCTGCATTTTTACCGCGAGAAGGCGAGGGGGTGTTATTTTTAGACGAGTTAAACTCGGCTCCTCCTTCCGTTCAGGCATCCGCTTATCAGCTGATTTTAGACAGAAAAGTGGGTGAGTATGAACTCCCAAAAGGCTGGGCAATAGTCGCTGCCGGAAACCGTGAAGGAGACAGAGGTGTTACTTACCGCATGCCTTCCCCTTTGGCAAATAGGTTTGTCCATTTTGAGATGGAAGTAGATGTGAATGACTGGAGATACTGGGCTTATCAAAACAGTGTTGATGAGAGGATAATATCTTACATCACTTTTAAGAATGAACACCTGTTTACCTTTGATGCAAAAAGTGATGTTAAAAGCTTTGCAACACCTAGAAGCTGGGAGTATGTTGATAGCATTTTAAAGAGCAATATTAAAGAAGAATTACTTTTAGACTGTTTGTCCGGAGCCATCGGAAGAGAAGTTTCTGTCGGCTTTTTGAGTTTTGCCAAAGTTATGAATAAACTCCCCGATATTCAAGCTATTCTGGCAAGCGGAAGCGGCGAATACAGCGATGAGGTAGATGTGCTTTATGCTCTAAGTACAGGTCTTGTCAGTGCTTTACTCAAAGACAATACAAAAGACAACTTAGATAATCTGTTAAATTACTCCTTAGAGTTAAAGAGTGAATTTGCTGTCATGGTCGTTCAGGATTTGCAAAGAAACGGCATCAACATGGAACACTCAGAAGTTTTTAAAAAATGGGTCAGAAAATTTGCTTATCTTTTAGCGTAATTTTCTTTTTCCAAAAAATCTCACATGTCAATCAAACAAAAAATCTCTCAGGCAAAAGCAAAACTTTTAGTCGATTATCCTTACTTTGGAACAATCGCGTCAAAGTTAGAACTTATCCAAAATGATGATATTCAAGCTTTTAAAAGTGACGGAAAAAAGGTGGAGTATAATGGCGATTATTTTGAAGCTCTTGAACTTGCTGAGATGGAATTTGTTCTTGCAAACGGGGCTATGCACGCATCACTCTCACATGAGCAAAGAAAAAATGGCAGAAGCGGCTGGCTTTGGCAGATGGCTACGGATTATGCAGTCAATGACATGTTGGTTGAAAATGGACTGCAAAGACCGGATTGGGCAACGTATTCCAAAAGATTTTCAGGGCTTTATGCTGAAGAAATTTATGCAGAGCTTAAAGATGACATACTTCGTGATGAACTCGAATATGAAGCTGATGATTTGGACGATGTTCAAGAGAATGAAAACAAAAATGAGGATTCAAGCTCAGGAGAGACAAAAGAGCAGATTGAGCAAGATAAACTCTTAGAAGAACAGCTCTTTGAAGAGTTTACAAAATCAGTCCTTGAAGCAGAAGAAAAAAGAGGGGAATTGCCTCTTAGCATGGAGCGATTTTTTAACCTTGAAAAATCTTCAAAGATTGACTGGCGAAATGAACTCAAAGTTGCTATTGACAGATTTCATAAAGACGATTACATTTTAATCCCTCCAAATAAAAAGTTTTTGTATCTTGGCATGTATCTTCCTTCGTCTGTAAGTAATAAGTTTCAGCTCGTTATTGCAGTTGACAGTTCCGGTTCTGTGGATGAGAAGCTTCTTGATGAGTTTTTAAGTGAGATTGATTTTTTGATGTCAAGTGTGCAGAATTTTCAGATTGATTTGCTTGTCAGTGATGATAAGATTCACTCCCATCATGTTTTTTACAGTGGGGATACTTTGGAAGTGGACTTAAAAGGTGGTGGAGCAACTGATTTCAGACCTGTCTTTGAGTTTATAGAAAATGAGCTTGAAGGTACAAAACTCCTTTTATATTTTACAGATTTAGAAGGAAAATTTCCACATGCAGCTCCAAATTATGATGTGAAGTGGATCTCTCCAAAAGAGCAAATAATTCCTTTCGGAGAGATTATCATTTTGAAAGATTAGTTCGAAATTACTTGATTTTTACCGCCCTGTTTAGCGTTGTATAAAAGTAAATCTGCCGCACTGACATCATTCTCAAGTGTGTCTTCATGGTTTATAGATAAGCCAATAGAGATCGTAAATCTAATTTCTTCTCCTTCATCAGATAGAATTAGATGTTTTTTTACACTATTCCTTAGTCGCTCCATTGCAGTAAAAGCATTTTGTGAAGAAATATTTTTTAAGATAATGCAAAACTCTTCTCCTTCAAATCTTGCAACAATATCATCTTTATTTGTATTTGTTCTTATAATTTCTGAAATAGCAACTATCACCTTATCGCCAGTATCATGACCATAAGTATCATTTATCTTTTTGAAATTGTCAATATCTACCATTGCAATTGCAAAGCTTTCGTTATTTTCTACTGCATCAGAAAAATAGCTCTCCATGTTAGAAAAAAAGTAGCGGCGATTATATAATCCAGTTAAAAAGTCCCTATTCGCATGGTTAGTGATGAAATGAATATTTTCTAATGCCTCTATAGCATTATTTATACGACATGAAAATTCCTCTTTCGAAAAAGGTTTTTTAATATAGTCATTCGCTCCATATTTTAAAAAGAGTGCAGTTGCTTGGTCATCTGTATTTGAAGAAAGAGCGATTATGCTTAGGTCATTTTTATTGTGTGTTTTTCTGATTTCACGGGTAAGCTCAAGTCCATCCATGACTGGCATATTGTAATCTGTGAGCACAAGAGAGATATCAGGATAAGTTTTTAACATGCCAAGAGCTTCTTCACCATGAGCGACACTTATCACTTTAAAGAAAAGATTTTCTAACATCCCTTGCATTTGCTTACGAAAAACCATAGAATCATCAACTACCAATATTTTGTGTTTTTGATTTTTGTATAATCTTCTTACCGTTTGTAGGATGTAGTTTATATCATCAATTCCACTTTTAGTAACATAATCTATAATGTTTTTCTTTAACATTTTTTCTCTAAAATCTTTGTCTACGTTCGAGCTTAAAACTATTACATGATTTTTCTTTTCTAAAAGATAATCAATTACTTCGCCATTTGGGGCATCTGGTAAATTTAAATCACTTAACACAATAAAGTATTTATATTTATGCAAAAAAAGTTTAGCTTCAGAGAGAGTGTATGCTACATCAACATCAAAACTGAGTTCAGAACTTATTTTCTTCGCAATAAGCTTTGCCAGTGTTTTACTGTCTTCTACTACTAGAATTCTATTCATTCTTTAACTCCAACGGTTTTAGATAGTTTTGTCGAGATTGTACTGTTATTATTAAAATTTTTAGTTTAAGAAAAACAAATTTATAATGTAAATTTAGTTTTATAAATATGTAAAATTTTGTAAAGAAGCATAAGATGAGGATTTCTAATGTGGTGCCCGATAGCGGATTTGAACCACTGACTTTTTCCTTGTCGAGGAAACACTCTACCACTGAGTTAATCGGGCTGTTTTATATTTTTTATCATGTCAAGGTAATATTCTAACTTACTGAGTTAAGCGGTCGAATTTTAGGAATTTTACATAAGAAAGCCTTAAAAGCTTCTTCTTTTTGCAAATAAAAATATGATAGTTTTAAATTGTAGAAAATATATAAGGTAATGAATATATTTACTTTTAATTTAGGTTTATTGATAGTATAATTTTGGCATATTAGAAAAGAATCGGAAGGCAAATTATGAATTTAATTGAACTAGAAGAGTTAGGGCTAAAAAATATTGGTAAAATTCATCGCAATATTAGTTATGATGAGTTGATTGAGCACGAGCTTGAAAATGGTGAGTGTTTGCTTACAAGTAGTGGTGCTACTACTGTTGATACAGGTATATTTACAGGAAGAAGTCCAAAAGACAAGTATATTGTGGATCGAGACCCATCAAATAAACATATTGCTTGGGGTAAAGTAAATCAAAAAGTAAGTGAAGAAATTTTTAATGAACTTTTAGAACTCTCAAGAAAAGAACTCTCAGGTAAAGACCTTTATGTGACAGATGTGTTTACCGGTGCAAGCGCCGCTTCCAAAAGATCGGTTCGTTTTGTTTCTGAAATAGCATGGCAGTCACATTTTGTTAAAAATATGTTCATTCGTCCAACTGCATCAGACTTGGATGTATTTAAAGCTGACTTTACGGTGTTAAATGCATGTAAAGCAGTCAATGATAGATGGAAAGAGCATGGTTTAAATTCTGAAGTTTTTGTCATGTTCGATATTGAAAACAACATAGCGATTATTGGTGGAACTTGGTACGGCGGTGAAATGAAAAAAGGTATTTTTTCTATGATGAACTACTGGCTGCCACTAGAAGGTAAGCTAGCTATGCATTGTTCTGCAAATGTTGGCAAAGAAGGTGATACAGCTCTTTTCTTCGGACTCAGCGGAACAGGTAAAACAACACTATCAACTGATCCTCACCGTGCTTTAATCGGTGATGATGAGCATGGCTGGGATGATCATGGTATATTTAACTTTGAGGGTGGATGCTATGCAAAAGTTATCAACCTTGATGCCCAAAGCGAGCCGGAAATTTATGGTGCAATCAAAAAAGGTGCATTACTTGAAAATGTTGTAGTAGATGATGACGATGAAGTAGATTATACAGATGGTTCTAAGACAGAAAATACCCGTGTTTCTTACCCGATTGACCACATCGAAAATCATACACCGGATCTTATGGGTGGACATCCAAACAATATAATCTTTTTATCTGCTGATGCTTTTGGTGTACTGCCTCCTGTTTCTAAACTTACAAAAGAGCAAGCAATGTACTACTTCTTAAGCGGATACACTGCTAAAGTGGCCGGAACGGAGCGCGGTATCACTGAACCGGTTGCTACATTCAGTTCATGTTTTGGTGAAGCATTTTTGCCACTCCATCCAACAGTATATGCAAAACTTCTAGGCGAGAAAATAGATCAGCATGATGTGCATGTTTATTTAGTGAACACTGGCTGGACGGGGGGTGCTTACGGCGTTGGCAAGCGTATGAGCATTAAAGATACTAGAGCATGTATCCATGCTGTTCTTGATGGCACGATTCATAATAGTGACTTTAGAACAACTAAAGTATTTGGTTTTAGTGTTCCCAACCATATTGATGGTGTTGACCCTAAAGTGCTTTTCCCTAGAGAAGCATGGGCGGATGAATGGGAATATGAAAAAGCCAGAGATAAGTTAGCACAGATGTTTATAGATAACTTTCACAAATATGAGACAGCAAGTCATGAATTTGACTACTCCGCTGCTGGACCTCAACTAGAAGCGTAGCCTAAGCTTCTAGTGTTTGGAAATCCATCCTCTGTTGAGGGTGTGAATTCTAGCGACTATTTAGTCCTTTTCTTTGTAGCATGCGTTAAATAAAACCATAAAGTTCCACCCAGTACAACAAGTACAAGCGGAGCAATCCAAGGCTTATCACCGATAATTTCAGCAAACTTCACTAAAGCATTTCCAGAATAATAACTTCCAAGCCCAAAAGTTAAAGCCCAAACTCCAGCACTGAAAACATTTAAGATAGCAAATTTTTTAAAGTCATATTTTGTAAGACCGATTGCAATCGGGATAAGCGTTTTGATTCCATAAATATATTTTTGAATTAAGATTATCCAAGAGCCATACTTTTTCATCATGATATGTGAAAGTGCTAATTTCCTTCTATGTTTACGTATACCGTCCATCATGGTTGCCTTATGGTATCTTGCCATGTAAAAAAGAAGAACATCTCCTAAAGCATTTGCAAAAAAGGCAATGGCAATCGAGTAAGTTAAGTCCATTTTCCCCAAAAACGATAAAACTCCCGCACCAATCAGTGCTACAAAACCACCGCCAAGTGAATATAAAAATAGTCCTATATATCCATAAGTTGCTAAATTGCTAAAAGTATCTTCCATGTTATTCCTAAAGTTGTTTTATTTTCATGATCTCATCACGAAGTCTGGCGGCTTCTTCAAAGTTTAATTCTTTCGCTGCTTGTTTCATTCTCAGCATAAGTTCTTTTGTTATTGCTTTGCGCTCTGATGCCGGTATTTTATCCATTTTTTTGTGTTTTTGGTAAAGGTCACCGTAATCTTCTAGCTTTAGATTTTCATCAAGTGAACGCTTGGTCGTTGTTGGAGTAATGTTGTGCTTTTTGTTGTGAGCATCCTGCATCTCTCTTCTGGCAGTTGTCTTTTCTATGGCTCTTTGCATAGAACCCGTTATCTTATTTGCATATAAAATAACTCTGCCCTTAGAATTTCTGGCACCTCTGCCTATAGTTTGAACCAGGGCAGTTTCACTTCTTAAAAATCCCTCTTTATCAGCATCCAAAATAGCCACTAAACTAACTTCCGGCAGGTCTAAGCCTTCCCGTAGTAAATTTATTCCTATCAAAACATCAAACTCGCCAAGACGAAGAGCACGAATGATTTGATTTCTTTCAATAGTGTCAATATCTGAGTGCATGTACTGAACTTTTATTCCTAAATCAGCAAGATATTTTGTGAGAGCTTCTGCCATTTTTTTTGTGAGAACAGTTATGAGAACCCGTTCGTCATTAACAGTGATTTTCTTAATCTCGTCATGAATATCTTCTACCTGATTATCAGATGATTTGATTTCAATAATTGGGTCAAGCAGTCCTGTAGGACGTATAATCTGTTTTGCCGTCACACTTGACATCTCCAATTCATACACAGAAGGTGTCGCCGATACAAAAAGATAGTGAGGTGCTTTGTTGATATACTCATCTGCCTTAAGCGGTCTGTTGTCAAGAGCACTCGGAAGTCTAAAGCCGTATTCTACAAGAACTTCTTTTCTAGCTCTGTCTCCGGCATACATGCCACGATACTGAGGAAGCGATACATGTGATTCATCCACTATGACAAGATAATCTTTGTGGTGAAGTTCAAAATAGTCAAGCAGAGTATAAGGCGCTTCTCCAGGTTTTTTGTTTGTCAAAAGTCTTGAGTAGTTTTCTACACCTTTACACATGCCGGTTGTTTGAAGCATCTCTAAGTCAAACTCAACTCTTTGTTTGAGTCGCTGATGTTCTAAAAGCTTTCCTTCGGCTTGGAAAAAGGCAAGCCGCTCATCCAGCTCTTCTTCAATCCTTTTAATAGCAACTGCCATTTTTTCCTGAGAAACACTAAACTGGGAAGTAGCGTAAATAGTAAACTGTTTATGGTCTTCGAGTCTTTTGTTATCTATGATATCAAAGGTGTAAATGGCTTCTATTTCATCACCGAAAAATTCTATACGGATAGCTTCTTGTTCAAAATAAGGTGGATAAATATCCAAGCTTTCCCCATTGACACGGATATGCCCGCTGTCAAAATAGGTGTCATTTCGACTGTAACCCATCTCAACAAGACGAAGAAGAAGTTTTTTCTGAGCAATTACATCTCCTATAGCAATAGACTGAACCATATTCTCATACTCTTGGGGGTCACCAAGTCCGTAGTTGGCGGAGACAGAAGCTATAACTATTACATCATCATAACTAAGCAAGTTGGCAGTTGAAGAGAGTCTCATTCGCTCCAATTCATCATTGATAGCACTGTCTTTTTCTATAAACAGATCTTGACGAGGAATGTAAGCCTCCGGCTGATAATAATCATAATAAGACACAAAATATTCAACATGATTATTCGGAAAGAATTGTCTAAATTCCGAGTACAACTGAGCGGCTAATGTTTTGTTGTGCGTCATGATGATGGTTGGCATCTTAACATTCTCAATAACCCGCGCCATAGTGTAGGTTTTACCACTGCCTGTCACACCTTCAAGTGCTTGGTAACGATTCCCCTTGAGAATAGACTCTGTGAGCTCTTTGATGGCTGTCGGCTGGTCTCCGGCTGGAGAATAATCTGATTTTACTATAAAATTCGCTTCTTTTTTCATGTTTGGAATTATAGCTAAATGTGGAAAATGGATGGGAAAGGTGATGATTTTGATTAGTTTTGTTGAGTATGGCTACTATTAGGCTGCCGAGAAGTTATTCTAAATATATTCAACCTTCAATTAAACGAACTACATTACTAGAACAATTTTCACATTTACCTTTTAGTATTAAATCATTGTTCTCCATACTAGCTTCAAAATCAACTATTTTAATCATATCTTTACATTTTGAACAATATTGAAATTTTAATAAATTCCCTCAACCGCTGATACCTTATTCGCCTCACTTAGCTTCATGTAGCGCAAAGTTATATTAATATCTTTGCGGTTCAAAAGCTTCTGAATTTCAAATAACGGCACTTGATTTATCGCTAAGTGCGAAGCAAAAGTGTGATTACAAACACGAAATTTATAATCATCCTCTGATTTTGTTATTGCAGTATGCATTTTCAAGCTGGAGCTTTGGAGTGAGAAATAAGTGACGGTGGAATTGGTTTGGGACAGGTTTATTACGCTTTTCTCACAATTTTGAAATCTGTTTGATACAATTCCAATATTATATTAAAGGAGTTTATCGTGATACATGTGAGAAATTTTTTTTATTTTGCAGCTTCGGCTGTTTTACTCGTTCTACTTGGCGGGTGTGCAAGCACTACTCCTTCTACTACTCCGCCGGTTGCAGCCAAAGCTGAATGTATGCAAGACGGCATAAGTGCACCTTTTTGGATCTGTAAACCTCAGGTAGCAGATGCTTATGTAAGCTTGGCAATTGCAGAAACAAATGGGGCTGATAAGGCTCAGACAATAAAAGCTGCTCTAGAAATCGGTCGCATAGAGATTGCAAAACAGATGCAATCACATGTAAGAGAAAAACTTGATAATTTTGCCCGCACACCAGAAGGAAGCAATAAAGAAAAAGTTGATAATCTTTATGCATCCATTGCAGATGAGGTTAAACCGAGGGATTTACATCTTCAAAAAATGCTAAAATCTTGGATCACTCCTTCTGGCAAAGTGTATATACATGTCATAGCTCCAAAATCAAATTTTGATGCAGATCTAAAAAGAGCAGTGAAATTAAGTTATATCCACCATAAGCGTACATGGCTTAGTTTTAAATCCAAGCAATCTATTGCTAATCTTGAAAAAGAGTTTGATGTAAGGATGCCGGTAGAACAGGGAATAAAAATAGCGCAACGATTAGAGCAGGGAGAAAAAGTATCGGAACTGTTTCAAGTAGAGAGAGTGCCTAATATGATAGTGGGACGTAATAGAAGAAACTAATTCTTAAAACCGTATATCAAGAATTTTGGGATGCTAAAACACCTTTGAAATTACGGGATGTTGTTAGTAAACAAAAGTTTATCTAGAAATTGACTTAAATACATCACAAGCAATCAATATTTTTTTAAAAAAGTTGTTGCAGAACATGGCATTTCACAAGGTCTTAAAAGTCCATCGCCTATGTGTGGATAGTAGTTTAGACTCATAAAATCATTGTCTCCCAACTCTTTGGCATAGAGCTTTATAAGTTTGCCATCCAGTTCAGTCTGTTTGGATAGTAAGTATCGTTTGTTATAGTAAAAAACATCATAACTCCCATCTTTTAAGGCTAAGAGTTTAGTATGAAATAGTTTCTTTAAACTCATTTAAAAACCTCTAAAAATATTTGGGATTAATGCATCACTGCCAATATTCATAGCTATATCCAATTGTGCTAAAAGTTTATCTGTATCTTTTGGGAGTGTTCCAGATAGATGAAGTGCGTTTGATGCATGGTTTGAACGGAAGATGATTTGATTGGTAGGATCTAAAAGTTCTAAGAATCTCTTTTGTTCGTCTAAAACTTGAGAATCATCTAGTGGGGTAAAATTACTAAAGTGTTTGTAAAAGTTATCCTTGGCATCCTCTTCTATTCCTAGTTGTAGAGTGCTGAGATAATTTATAGTTGTATTGTTTATAATATTTGCAGTATCAATTATATGCTCTTTTGTGTATTTAGTTCCACCTATGCCTAAGATAACAGTTGCAGATATTTTCATCCCTTTTGGAACTTTGTTTAGTGATTTTATAATCTCACTTTTATTTACACCCTTTGTAA
>CALCGG010000009.1 GCA_937900945.1 uncultured Sulfurimonas sp.
TAAAGAGCTGCATGTTGTGCTTTTAATCAGTTATTTTGAAAAAGCTGGTGACAAGGTAGAGGGTAGCCTGGGCTATGAGTATTTCAACTCATTAGTTGTTGTTGACACAGATGGGACAGTTATGGATAACTACCGTAAAACCCACATCCCGGATGGTCCCGGTTATGAAGAAAAATTTTATTTTAAACCGGGCGACAGCGGCTTCAAAGTTTATGATACTGCATTTGGAAAAATCGGTGTAGGGATTTGCTGGGATCAGTGGTTTTGTGAAACAGCAAGAGCTTTAACACTTATGGGGGCTGAGATTATCTTTTACCCAACTGCGATAGGCAGTGAACCTGAGATAAAACTCGATTCAAAAGAGCACTGGCAAAGAGTACAAATGGGGCATTCTGCTACAAATACCGTTCCCGTTGTAGTTGCAAACAGATTTGGTGAGGAAGTTGGAGAAAGTTGTACTTTAAACTTTTATGGTTCTTCGTTTATAACTGACTATACAGGTGCAAAAATTGCTGAAGCATCAAGAGATAAAGAAGAAATTCTTTATGCTGAATTTGATTTGGAAGAAAATGCAAAACAGAGAGAATATTGGGGATTACTTAGAGATAGAAGAGCTGAAGCATATGAGACTATTTGCAAATGATAATCTCATTTTTTCTGATTAAGTCTAGTTAGGATTTTTTCACCTTTTTTTATTTGTAATGCGATGATAGCTAACTCTTCTTGTAGTTCTGTATCATCCTCATACGGTGCATTTCTAATGGATTCAAAGATTTTTAACCTACGTTTTTTCAATTTTTTTAAAAGATCTTTTATAGCCTTTTTTTTACCTGAGATAACAAAATTATCTAACTGTAAATATTCTGCTATGCTATCGATAAATTTTTTTACACTCATTTTAAGTCCTTTTTTGAAGATAGCTATATGACGGAGTATAGTATTTAGATATTACAACATGGTTACGTGCTAAAATATACTTGGTAACCTTCTGAAATAAGTATAAATGGAACTAAATTTGCTTAATTTTATAAAATATCCCAAAAAAAGGTAGGAAAGATGGACATTGTATTACGCAATAACCTTATTCTTATCACTACAGGATTTGATACGCTAAATACCAAGTGGATGAGAGATTTTTTAAATCATCATTCTCGAGGCATGCTCTTCTTGCCGAAGGCTGTTCTGGTCTTTAGAAATGAGACTTTAAAAGATATTAGGGACGCGTTTATACATCAGCTGAGTGAGTATCATGCGGTAGCAAATGATTTTTCGCATGAATTTTTTTTAAGATCTTTGTTGAAGTATGGAACTCAACCAATCAAAATAGAACTTGATAAGTTGTTGGAGCCTGAAATTGTAAAAGTAAATCTCTATGCATATGATAAAAATACTGTTTTAATATCTTTAGAACATCCAAATTCTTGGGTGCTAAGTTATATGCGCTCACAACTCGAAGTGTATGTTGAGAGAGGTACTGATATGTCGTTGGTAATAGATGTTTCAGACTACAAAGCAAAGGCCAGACTTGACAGAGCTTTAAATAAACGCCATATTTTGCATTATCAAATACAATACAATTATGATAATCATTTCATAAGTAAACTTTATTCAGATTTTGCAAATTTTAGTTTTGGTGATTTATGTAAAAACAAAAAAGAAGATGAAAATATTTATTTTTACACTGTCTTGGAATGCCCAATCGGAGCAAGTCAGGATGCTCTTAAAAAGAGTTATAAAAAACTCACAAAAGCGTACCATCCGGATAAGATTTTTCAGGAAAATCCATACATGATAAAGCATTACACTCAAAAATTTCAACTTTTGCAAGAAGCATATACTGCACTTAAAGTAGTCTCTTAGCTTATAATGAAATCTTCTATCAGCTCATCTTCTCTATTGCTCTTCAGCAGTGCTTTAAAATCCTCTGAAGAGTAGAGTGCGAGCTCTTTTCCCTGGCGATGCATCAACTTTTTGGAAAAACCTCTTTTTGAAAAAAACACTATTTGCGTTGGTTGGATATCGAGCTTTTCACATTTATCAAGAAGTTTATTTATCTCTTTTGTATTGACTTTGTGATTTGTCCATTTACACTCTGCTACATACACTTTGCCATTGTGGGTGATAGTAAGTATGTCTATTTCAATTTTTGCATCCCAATAGCTTCCAGAACTGAGTATCTGTGCATCTCTCAGGTTATAGTTTAACAGTAACTCTGAGAGTTCTTCAAAAACCAAACTTGTATAACTGTTTTGCCGAAGTTCAAAATCTTTTAAAAGGCTTTCGTAATTTTTCATCTTGATATCTTGGATATGCGGAGCTATGAAATAAAACCAAAATCTTACAAAAGGCTTTGTGAAAAGGACTTTGTGGGATATTCTCTGTCTTGCTTCTTCTCTTTTGAGTTTGCCGTAAGGATTTGCCTCTCTAGGTGATTTTTCTCTGGAGTATTCGATTTGGATAAGACCTTTTTCTTGTAAATAGTTGAGTGCCATTCCCCCATTTTGATTGTTAAGCCCAGCTCTGTTAAAGGCTGAAAAGATTCGCCTGTCACCTACAGCAAGCGCTCTTAAGAGTCTTTTGTTGATTGTGTCACCAAGAGTTAATTGCTCTATCTTTTCATGCAACATTTCAAAATTCTCAAGGATTAACTCTCTGATCAATGTGCTAATCGGTTTCGTTGTATCAACTTTCCATCCAAGCCCGCCAAAAACCGAAAAGTACTCTATCATGGTTTCCATATCATCGGGAAAATTTCTAAAATAAAAGGAACGAAATTGATTTAAAAGTTTAGGATTTGTCATAAATATATTCTATCATAATTACATTTCACTAGCCCATTTTATAGCATCTATTCCATATTTCTCTCTTAGGCTTTGAGCTGAATCTGTTAGTTTTTTCATTTTTTGTTCATCACAAAAGCCGATAAGCGAAAGCTCTTTTTTGGAGTCACGCGTAAAACTTGAGCAGTTTATACTTAGCCTGATTACATGTAACCTTTTATGAACATCTGCCTCATGAAACAAGGAAATGCATAAAGAGTCAAACTTTTTTTCTGTAAATATCTCAGCTAAAGAGATGTTTTTATGGGATTTCTGGTTCATTTCATACGCTATGCTCAAATGAAAAACTGTAGGAATGACTTCAAGTTTTAAGATGGCAAAACTTAGATGACGCGCTAAAACATGCACTCTTCTTTTTAATTCTGTTCTGTCATGAAGCGGATCAAAGGTACGTGAAATCCCTATGGACTTCCTTTGCGAAGAGGTTATTATGGGTGCATCACTTGTTCCGTTGACTCTTTTGTACAACTCTTGTGCGTAAGGTCCCCAAGATTCCACCGTTCCACGCCTTTTTCTTAACTCTCCCAATGTATGAATTTGAGCGGCTCTCAGTCTCTCTTTCATACTTTTACCGATACCGGCAAATTTCTCTACATGTATAGGGTTTATAAATTTGTCAAATTCATAGGGATATATAGTTTTACATCCAAAAGGTTTTGCAGCCGATGTTGCCATTTTAGCGATATAGCGGGTGTGAGCAGATCCGATAGAAACCGGAAGTTTCAACTCCCTTTTTATCTCATGCCGGAGATTGTCTATAAACTGAGGAACATCCTCATCTTCAACCCAGCCGCTCAAATCTCCGTAAAACTCATCTATGCTGGCTTGTTCAATAAGCGGAATTTTTAGTTGCAAAAACTGATGAAGCGCATGGGAGAGTTTTTGATACAGCGACATATTAGGAGCTTTGATGATAAGCTGCGGACAAAGACTGAGAGCTTCACTAATGTTCATGGCAGTTTTTACCCCAAAGGCTCTCGCCTCATAACTTGAGGTTGTAAGGATGCCTCTGACTTTTCCGCTCTCATCTTTAAAAGCATCCAAATCATCATCTTTGTCTTCATAAGCCTTATAAAAAGTAGGTACAAAAGAGCCGGAGTTTTCAAGGTTGACAGTTTGGTTTTTCGCTTCTTTGTTAAATATCTTAGTGTCACTTCTCCCACCAATGGCTACAGCCTTATGTTCAAGTGAACTATCAATAATTCTGGCAGCGGAGACAAAAAAGCAGTCTATATCTATATGTATTTTCATGTTTTCATATTAGTCTATTTTGCATTAATATTTAAATTTTATGACAAATTGCCTAAAGATTGATTATAATTTCAAAAAAATATGGAGATAAAGATGGCACAAGTACCAGAAGATATAGGATGTCTAAACGAAGAATGTATAGCAAAAGATGATTGTAAGCGCCAAGAAATAGCAAAAAACAAGACAGCTCGCGAGATTCAGGAATTTGGCGGTTCACAAGCTAAAAAATGTGGTAAGTTTATACAAAAATAGAGATACTCAAGGATTATTGTATAAAATATTTATTACTTATTTTTATTATTTTTTTCACTGCATGCAGTACAAAAAACTACGAGCATACTCAAACAAAAATCATTTTAATTAAGTCTCCAAAACTCAAATTTGCAGATTTGGGGTTTGTACGAAATAGTGATAAAAGTATAGAACTTGAACTCTTCGTGGCTGGAAAATCTGTACAAAAGATTACTATAAATCATCTCATTTGCGTAGACGATGGCTGTATGAGTAAAAGCGGATTTAATGGAGATTATTTAAACAAATATTATCCTGATGACATACTCCAAAATATTCTTTTGGGGGATGTTCTTTATGATGGTATAGCTTTAGTTAAAACAGCAGATGGATTTGAGCAGCAAATCAAAGATGCTCATGTGGAAATCGCCTATAAAGTAACTCCACATGTAATAGAGTTTAAAGATAAAAAAAATAAGATAATTTTTGTAATAAAAGATACGGAGCAAAGATGACAAACAAAAAGTTCGTAGGAGCACATACTTCAGCAGCAGGCGGTGTTTTTAATGCAGTCAAAAATGCAGAGGCGATTGGGGCAAAAGCCTTTGCACTTTTTACTAAAAATCAAAAACGCTGGGATGCAAAACCGCTCGAGACGGCTACGATAGACAAGTTTCAAAAAGAACTTGATAAAAGTGGAATTTTAGCCAAACATGTTTTGCCTCATGACTCATACCTTATAAATCTAGGTCATCCAGAAGTAGAGAAACGTGAAAAATCAATGGACGCTTTTTTGGATGAAGTGCAAAGATGCGAGCTTTTAGGGCTTGACAAGCTCAATTTTCACCCAGGAAGTCATCTCAAACAAATAAGTGAAGATGAGTGTTTAGGTAAAATCGCAGAGGCAATGAATAGGACGCTTGACAAAACAAGCGGTGTGAGTTTAGTTCTTGAAAATACTGCAGGACAGGGAAGTAACCTTGGCTGGAGATTTGAGCATCTGGCAGCTATAATTGACAAGATAGAAGACAAATCACGTGTGGGTGTCTGCATAGATACCTGTCACATGTTTACGGCAGGTTATGACATAAGAACCAGAGATGTTTACGATAAAACATGGGCAGAATTTGAGCATATTGTAGGTTTTAAATACTTGATGGGGATGCACATAAACGATTCTAAGCCTGATTTAGGCTCACATGTAGACAGGCATCACTCTTTGGGTCTTGGAAAAATCGGCTTGGATGCTTTTAGATTTATTATGAATGATGAGAGGATGGATGATATTCCTCTTATCTTGGAGACAATTGATGAGAGTATTTGGAAAGAAGAGATAGAGCTTTTATATTCTTTCGTAGATTAAGCATATATTGTGTAACATAACTCAATGAAATTTTAAGGAATTATTACGAAAACATTAATCAACTTTTTACAAACAAAAGATATTGAAAACTCTACAATTTTTATACATTTAAAGTGCAGTATTGCAGAGGCTAGATTGCTTCAGAATTTAGCAAAAAAATATACAGAAGGTCAGGATGATGTCCTTGTGTTAGAACTTTTGCAGGAGTTGTATGATGGTAAAAGTTATGAGTATTTAAGCCATTTGAGTGAAGTGAAAATATTGCTGGAACTCGGTTGGCTTCATCAGCAAAGTTTTACGCCCATGAAAATATCTGAAGTCACTCCGCTCGAACTTTTAAATACAGCAGTCGGTTTATCTCCATCGTTTTTAAAGCTTTTGCAAGAGGGCACGCTTGATACAGAGTTGCCGGACATCAAGCCATATGCCGACCATTTAGAATATCTCCAAGACCAGTTTTTCAGAATAGAGCTTTACCAAAAAATGACGACTATCCGCCAAAATGTACATGAGCATTCTTTAGCAATAGACAGGGTGCAGCATAAGCTTCATCTCTTGGAAATACGTATAGAGGATAGAGTTGCGCAAACTTCTCAGGTGCTTGCATTAGACAAGTTTTTTAAACAAAGAAAGATGAATAAGAATGAGCAGGTTTTATTTATTGCTCTGCTTCGTGAAGAATACAGTGCTACAGATTCGTCACTTCGAGAGATGAATGCTCTCATAGATTTAATCTCATTTGATGAGTATGAGAGAATTAAAAACCGTTCCCTTTTGGAAGAAGGCTCGAACCTTATAAGTGAAGGGATTATCGACTACGAGGAGATGCTAAACCCTTTTGGCGGAATATCCCGTGCATTTTACATCGTCGATGAGATTCTCCAAAGCATCATCCATCCGCAAAAAAATAAAAAAGTGAGACGCCTAAAGCTAAATGCACTTATGAGTGAACAGGATATTTTTGAATTAGTTGAGCCTGAGACTTCGCTCACAGATGTCGTACTCAACAAAAAGACACAAGATACGCTTGAAAACTTAATGAGACAGGTTGATAAAGAGGTTATAAACAGACTCGTTGCATGGGGGATAAAAGATAAAAAAAGCGGCATAGATGCAAGAATTATCTTTTACGGAGCAGCCGGAACCGGAAAAACCATGACAGCTTACTCCTTAGCTAAATCTTTAAAAAGACAAGTTCTTGCCTTTGATTGTTCAAAAATTCTTTCCATGTATGTGGGTGAGAGTGAAAAAAATGTTCGTAAAATCTTTGATACTTTTTATGATTTATGCGAAAAAACAAAAACTGAGCCAATACTTCTTTTAAATGAAGCAGATCAGTTTTTAAGTTCCCGCTCAAGCGGCATAAACTCAAGTGCAGACCAGATGCACAATCAGATGCAAAATATATTTTTGGAACAGATAGAGAATTTCAAAGGGATGCTGATAGCAACTACTAACCTGCTGGAAAATATAGACAAAGCTTTTTCAAGAAGATTTAACTATAAGATAGAGTTTAAAAAACCTGACGAGGCGCAAAGGGTAGAACTTTGGAAAAAGATGCTTCCAAAAGATGCTCCTTATGAAGAAAATTTTGATTCTTTGCCTTTGTCAAAATATTCTTTAACAGGCGGACAGATAAACTTGATAGTGAAAAACACAGCGTATAAAGTAGCCGTCAGAGAAAATCCTGTCTTTACTTTAAAAGATTTCACGGAAGAGATAAACAGAGAAAAAGATGCAAATTTTGACAGTGAAAAATCTATGGGATTTTTAAATACATAAATCTTTAAGACAGGTATGAATATTATTTAATGTAATACTCATGTAACCAAATAGTAATTCCTTTGTAACATTATATTTGCATAATTTCGGCATAAAATGTTTTTACAAAGGAACTTATGCCATGCAAGTTTTTTCTATCACTTTAACCAACTACCTGACCAAGCGTTATAATGTCAATATAGCAGATGCTATGATGATAATCGATGAAGAATGGGATTATATTGAGGAAGATTATAATATAAATAACAATTCTGTTGAGAATATTGCCAAAAATCTTATTGATATTTACATGGTAGCATAGTCATGGCAGTAAGTGTAGAGAGTTATTTTAATCATAATTATCCTTCATTTGAGAAGTTGCCGCAAATTGTCCGCGGAGGGATAGTCTCCTTATTTAAAAGAGTCTTTCATGAAGATGAAATCAATGGTTTCATCGCCGAGCATAAACATTTAGATTCTTTTAGTTTTATAGAAGCTGCGTTAGAATACTTTAACATTGACATAGCTATAAATAAAAATCAACTCTCACGAATACCCTCTTATGGCAAAGTTGTGATAATTGCGAATCATCCGCTTGGCGCACTTGATGGGCTGGCACTTTTAAATGTACTCAAAGAGGTAAGAAAAGATATAAAAATAGTTGCTTCAAACTTTTTGAGTGAATTTGAAAACATTAATGATTTGTTGATACCGATAGAAAATATCAGAGGAAAGATGGATAGAGCTTCCGTAGAATCTATCTATGAAGCTTTGAAAAAAGAGCAGGCTGTGATTATATTTCCCTCAGGAGAAGTGAGCCGCGCACGTCCAAACGGTGTAAAAGATACAAAATGGCAAAGCGGGTTTTTAAAAGTTGCACAGAAAATGCAAGCACCTATACTTCCTATCCATATAAATGCAAAAAATTCTAAAAGTTTTTATTTTTTATCCATGCTCAACAAGTCTTTGGCAACAGCGACTATTCCCCATGAAATGTTTAAATACAAAGATAAAAGAATTGCTTTTAATATAGGTAAAACTATCCCTTATGAGAGTTATCATCTTCCTTCGCTGTCTATCGCCGACAGAGTGAAGCTGCTTCGTAAACATTTTTATCTCTTTGCAAAAAAGCAAAAAGAGATTTTTAAAACCTATAATGCCATTGCGTTGGCGGAAAATAGACAAGAACTCAAGCATGAGCTTGAAAATGCACAGTCGCTTGGAGAGACTAAAGATGGAAAAAAAATTTATCTTTATTCTAACAGTGAAGACAATGTACTTATAAATGAGATAGGACGCTTAAGAGAAATAAGTTTTCGTCAGGTAAAAGAGGGAAGCGGAAAAAAGCGTGATATTGATGAGTTTGACTACCATTATGAACATATTATTCTCTGGGATGATAAAGACTTGGAAATTGTCGGCTCATACCGAGTAGTTAAAGCGCAGGATATTATTGATATATTTGAAGTGGAGGGACTTTATACATCAAGCTTGTTCAAGTATAAAGATGAATTTGCACAATACTTTGCAGAGGGGATAGAACTAGGCCGCAGTTTTGTACAGCCAAAATACTGGAACTCAAGAGCATTGGATTACCTGTGGCAGGGAATAGGCGCTTATCTAAGAGAAAATCCAAGTATCAGATATATGTTCGGAGGTGTCAGTATTTCACGCTCATATAACGATGATGCAGTGTCATTGCTTGTTTATTTTTATATGAATTATTTTGGTTCAAAGCAAAAAATAGTAGAGCACATGGATAGTTACCAAATCTCAAATGACAATTTGCGTAGATTTGAAACACTATTTTTGCATGACAGTTATGAAGAGGATCTTTTTACTTTAAAAAATGAGCTTCAGGCAAGCGGATATGCTATCCCGACGCTCTACAAGCAATATAGTGATTTGTGTGATGAAGACGGCGTTCAATTTATGGACTTTGGTGTAGATAAAGAGTTTGACAATTGTGTTGACGGATTTATAGTAGTAGACACACATAAGTTTAAGGCTCAAAAAAGAAAACGTTATATTGCCGCTTAGATAATATGCAACTCTATATGTCACAAATCCAGTGTTGCGATTTGTGACATCACCCACTACTTAATTGCCCACTTTCTTTTCTTTAATACTCTTTTTGTTATAGTGCAAGTAACTGTTTTTATAATAACGATGGAAGATAAATCAGTTTTGAACTGATATTTTCTAGTGTTTTAAAACAAAATATTAAAAAGCTTTATTTTAATAAATTAAAGCTTTTGAATTTAAAGGTAGGATTTTATGGAGCATATTAGTACTGCAAATCCGTATTTTGGGGTATTTGTACTTTTTGTGATTACATTTGGCGCATTTATTGGAACAACAATCATAGCTCGTTTAGCGAGTCGTGCTTTGGCTGCTAAAGATTCTGAAAAGATTAGACTTTCAGTTTATGAGTGTGGACCTGAAGTAACAAGACAGCCAAATAGAGTTTCACCACAGTTTTATTTATTTGCATTGTTATTTTTACTTTTTGATGTGGAAATAGTTTTTATGTTCCCATGGGCAGTAGATTTTAAACTTCTTGGCTGGTTTGGTTTTGCAGAGATGTTAATGTTTATCTTGTTATTGACAATTGGTTTTGTCTATGCATGGAAAAAAGGAGCGCTTGAATGGCACAACATAAAATAAATTATACTCAAAATGCTGGCTTACCTGTAGCCCTTACAAGTATCGATAAGATTGTAAACTGGGGTCGTTCAAACTCACTTTGGGCGCTTACATATGGTCTTGCATGTTGCGGTATTGAGATGATGGCTTCTGGAGCTTCAAGATATGACTTTGACCGTTTTGGAACAATATTCAGAGCTTCTCCTCGTCAAGCAGATGTTATGGTAGTCGCCGGAACACTTACTAAAAAACACGCTGAGTTTATTAAAAGACTTTATGACCAAATGACTGAGCCTAGATGGGTTATCTCCATGGGTTCATGTGCTAACACTGGCGGTATGTTTAACACGTATGCAACTGTGCAGGGTGTTGATAGAATTATTCCGGTTGATTTATATTTACCTGGTTGTGCTCCTCGTCCTGAGACACTTCAGTATGGTGTTATGTTACTGCAACAAAAAATCCGTGCTAACAAAGCCGGCAATGCACAAAAGCCAAAAAGGTTGATGTAATGAGAGCCTACACACCAAAAGACAATGTTCAAGCAAAAGCATACTATACAGATAGATTTTATGTATCTCCGCAAGTAGCTAAACAAGATGTTGCAAGTGACGAAGTTTTTGCAGCGGATTTAGCGGCGATTAAAGCTAAATTTGAAGTAAGTGATGCTTTTATCCAAGTTGGACAGATGGTTGTTTACATTAAAGCTGAAGACAACTATGGCGTATTGGAGCTTATGAGAGATGAGCTTGAATACACACAACTCTCAGAGATGAGTGCTATTGACTGGCTGGCAAAAGACAATACTTTTGAAGTTTTTTATCAAATGCTAAGTATGAATAAAAGAAAAAGAATTCGTATTAAAATGTCTATCAAAAATGGGCATGCTGTAAACTCTGTGGAAAAACTTTTCCGCTCTGCTGATTGGTCTGAGAGAGAGATGTTTGACATGTTCGGCATCGAAGCTAATAACCATCCATTCATGAAGAGAATCCTTATGCCTTACGACTGGCAAGGACACCCTCTTCTTAAAACTTATCCGTTAGAGGGTGATGAATTTGCTGCTTGGTATGAAGTAGATAAAATTTATGGCAAAGAAGCTCGTGATATTATCGGGCCTGAACTTCGTGATACTTCCAGAGTTGACAGATATGATTCTACAAGATTTGCCCGTTTAGGACATGAAGTTCCTTTTGGAACTGAGATTACAGGTAATGAACCTGTGACAGAACAAAACTATCAGGAAGATAGTGGTGTTTTCTTGATTAAAAAACTTGATAAAAAGTCATCAGTAGTTATTGATGATCCTCAAAGATAGGGTGGTATAAATATGGCACAGATAAAAAATAGATTAACACCGTTTTTTGAAAATATTACTTTTGACAGAGATGATAATGAACTTATATTAAACTTCGGTCCTCAGCATCCATCTGCTCATGGTCAGCTTCGTTTGATGCTTCACCTTCAGCAAGAACAGATAGTAAAAGCGCATCCAGATATAGGATATCTTCACCGTGGTATGGAAAAAATGGCTGAAAACATGATTTACAATGAATTCATGCCAACAACAGACCGTATGGATTATATCGCTTCATCTTCAAACAACTATGGTTTTGCTTTAGCTGTTGAGAAACTTATAGGTTTAGAAGTTCCTCGTCGTGCAAAAGTTATCCGTATGATGCTTTTAGAGATAAACCGTTTAATGTCTCACCTATTCTGGTTAGCTACAACTGCACTTGACATTGGTGCTATGACAGTTTTCCTTTTTGCGTTCCGTGAGAGAGAATATTTGATGGATATTATTGAGGGATATTGTGGAGCGAGACTTACTCATGCTGCTATCCGTATCGGTGGTGTTCCTTTAGATATTCAGGATGGTTTTATCCTTCAGCTAAAAACTTTCTTAGATAAACTGCCTCAAAATATTAAAGATTATGAAGACCTTCTTGATACGAACCGTATTTGGCTCATGAGGATGGAAGAGGTTGGTACTATTTCTAAAGAGATGGCAATCTCTTGGGGTTGTACCGGTCCTATGCTTCGTGCTTCGGGTGTCGCTTGGGATATTCGTAAAGAAGAGCCTTATGAACTGTATGATGAAGTAGAATTTGAAGTTCCTTTTTCAGATAAAGGGGATAATTTTGCCCGTTACCGTATATACATGGAAGAGATGAGACAAACTGCTCGTATTCTTTATCAGACAATTGACATGTACAGAGATACTGTAAAAAACAATCAAACAGAGTTAATGGCGCATGCTCCAAAATATATCTCAGCTCCAAAGCTCGATATCATGACTCAAAATTACTCTTTGATGCAACACTTTGTTTTAGTAACTCAAGGGATGAGACCTCCTGTTGGAGAAGTTTATGTTGCAACTGAATCACCAAAAGGTGAACTTGGTTTCTTTATAAATTCTCAGGGTGGACCATATCCGTACAGACTGAAACTTCGTGCTCCGTCATTTTGGCATACAGGTATCTTAACAGACCTTTTACCGGGACATTATATTCCGGATGTTGTTTCGATTATTGGTACTACAAATATCGTATTTGGAGAGGTTGACAGATAATGAAAAGATATGATTTAAGACATTTAAAAAATGAATTTGAACCTCGAATGAAAGAGTTGCTGCACTCACATAAAAAAGGTGAAGTGGCAATTTTTTTATTTGAAATCGGTGATTTTACACCTATTCAAAGATCAGCGGATTTGGTAAAAGAGTGCGGGTATGAGTTGATGAACTCTTTAAAGTTTAACGAAGTCGACTGGACTATCGTAACAAAAAAATAGGAATTGAATTTTGAGTAAAGTCTATTTTTCTACTTGGAATGGTGAGCTGGTAAATAATGTTGGCAAACCTGAAGAAGAGTGGGAAGAATCAGCTTATAACCTACCGGCACAATATGATGATCATCGTGAGTCCAAAGCCTTCATAGGCTGGGATGGTGTATCACTGTTTAATGCAGATGTGGATGTAATCCGTTTAGCTATGGAATATGCTGCACAGTATCAAGAGTATTCTGAGGCATGTGGAAGATGTGCGCCCGGTCGTTGGGGTGGACGTATTTTATATGATCAACTGGATAAAATCGCTCGTGGTGAAGGTAGTATTTCTGATTTGGATCACTTGAGGGAGATTGGTGCCAGTATGCAAGTCACATCTAAATGTGAGATTGGTAAAACAGTGCCAAATCCTATTTTAGATTTGATGGAGCATTTTGAGCATGAGTTTATGGCTTGTATAAATGAGCAAAAACCATCGAAGCACTATAATGAAAAAGTGGGATATATTGCAAAAATAACAGCACCTTGTACAGATGCTTGTCCTGCTCATGTTGATATTCCCGGATATATTGAGGGTGTTAGAGATTTAAGATTTGATGATTCCTTAGAAGCAACTCGTCAGACTATGCCGTTAGCTCATGTTTGCGGTCGTGTCTGTCCGCATCCATGTGAGGATGCATGTAGAAGAACAAACCTTGATGAACCTATTGCAATCATGGCACTTAAACGTCTTGGAGCTGATTGGGAAACTGATCATGGCTTGGACTTTTTCCATCCAATGGAAAAAGCACCAAGTACAGGTAAAAAAGTTGCTGTAATCGGAGCTGGTCCTGCTGGTCTGACTACAGCATATTATTTAGCTGCTGATGGTGTTGAAGTTGATGTTTATGAAGAACTTCCGGTTTTAGGCGGTGAAGTCGCAGTCGGTGTTCCGGAATATCGTATGCCGGTTGATAAATATAACCAAGATATTGAATGTGTTAGAGATATGGGTGTTAATTTCATCACTAATAGAAGAGTAAACGCTGATGATATGAGGGCGTTTGAAAAAGATTATGACGCTACTATGATTTCAACAGGAACTAGAATATCTAAAAAAGTTTATTGTGAAAATGAGCGAAAAGAGATAAAAGGGTACTGGTCTGCTATAGAGATGCTTGATGAGATTAATCTTTGGGAAAAATACGGGATTGGTCAGCCAGTTGATTTGACTGGTAAAACAGTTGTTTGTGTTGGTGGTGGTTTTACTTCTATGGACGTTGTAAGATGTGCCATAAGAGCAAATGCTAAAAAAGTCTACATGATTTATCGTCGTGATGAAAAAACAATCATCCGCAATACTACCTATGAAGAATACCATGAAGCGGTGGAAGAGGGTGTTGAATTTTTATTTCATTCAGCAGTTTCTGCTATGGTTGATGAAGAAGATGTACTAAAATCCTTAATGGTTGATAAGTTTGAATTGGTTCCAGATCCAAATGGCGGTCGTGCAGAACTTGTAAAGATTGAGGGTGCGTCTTATAGTATTGAGACTGACTTCTTAATTCCAGCAGTATCTCAAGCGGCTGATTTGAAGCATTTGCCGGAAGAATGGGAAATAGAAAAAACTTCTTGGGGAACCATTAAAACAAACGGTAAAGACTATATGACATCAAAGAAAGGTATTTTTGCCTCCGGAGATTGTGAATACGGTCCGATGACAATTGTAAATGCAGTCGGTCAAGCTAAGCGCGGGGCATCTGTTATGAGCAGATATTTACAAACAGGTGAAATAACTCTCAGTGATGATGAAATCATGGAAGACCATCTTCGTAAGTTAAAAGTCTATGATAAAAAAGAGAAAGTAACAGGTTGGCTTCCAGGTTTACCTCGCCAACATAGTGAAGTTCTTGACGTAGACATACGAAAGTTTAACAATAAAGAAGTTAACTTAGGTTTCACTCAAGAAGAAGCTTTAAGTGAAGCTGACCGCTGTATGCGTTGTTATTACATCGCTATGGTTCAAGCATAGAGGGGAGGGATATATGAATAATTTGATTAATTTTAAAATTGACGGTATCTCAGTAGAAGCTAAAAAAGGCGAGACTATTTTAACTGTAGCCCGCAGACATGATATCTACATACCTACTATGTGTTATATCTCAAAAACTACACCTTGTGCATCATGTCGCATGTGTGTTGTTGAGGCTAAGGGAGTCGAGGGTTTTGTACTTTCTTGTAACACTCCACCAACTCAAGGTATTGAGATTACAACCAACACGGCAGAGCTTGAAAAAGAACGAACAAATATCATGAAACTTTATGATGTCAACCATCCTTTGGAATGTGGTGTTTGTGACAAATCAGGCGAATGTGACTTACAAAATAAAACTTTAGAGTTCGGTGTATCAAGCCAAAATTTTACAGCTCGTGATCAATCTCGTAAAATAGAGGATTGGGGACTCATTAGTTATGACCCCTCTTTATGTATTTTATGTGAAAAATGTGTTCATGTATGTAATGAAGTGATTGGTGATGATGCCATAGATGTTAAATTTGGCGGATACAGTTCAACTATCATCCCTAAAAATGCTGACACTCTTGATTGTACTTTTTGTGGGGAATGTATAGCTGTTTGCCCTGTTGGCGCATTAATCAGTTCTGACTTTAAATATAGCGCAAATGCGTGGGAACTTACAAGTATACCGGCTACATGTGCTCATTGTTCTGCAGGCTGTCCACTGGAATATGAGACTAAATACTCCGGTATTGACAATGGCTCAGAGTCTATTTTTAGAGTGAAGAACAATTTTGAATTTACATCTTTATGCGGAGCAGGACGTTTTGGTTTTGACTTTGATAATCATGCTCCAAAAAGTGAGAACGCTTTCACTAATGCTGTAACGGCAGTTAAAGGGGCAAAAGCTATCCGTTTTTCTTCTATGATTACAAATGAAGAAGCACATACTTTAGAACTTTTAAAAGAGAAACTTGGAATCAAACTGTTCAACGAAGATGCAAGAAAATTTCAGGATTTTATGAACTCTTACAGCAGTATAAGCGGTAAAAAACATCATAGTGGTTCACTTGATGCAATCAAGCAAGCTGACGCAGTAATTGTGATAGGCAGTAGGATTTCTACTGATAATCCTGGTGTGAGATATGCAATAACGACTGCAAGAAAACATAATGGTGCCAAAATAGTTTATGCTCATCCAATAGAAGATACTTTACTTAAAAATACTGCAACACAGTTTTTAAAGTATGAAGTTGGAACGGAAGAGGGTGTTTTAGCACTTATAGCAGATGCGATTTTAAAAGAGGCTGATTTATCTGATAGAGAAAGAGCTTTCTTTAATGATTTAGATTTAGGTTATCTCGCAGCTGAGAGCAACATTGGTGACGAAGAGATAGCACTCATGATGAAATCATTTGCAAGAGCTAAAAATAAAGTGCTGGTAGTTGGAAATGATTTAATGGCGCATGAACGCTCACGCAATATTGCCAAACTCTCCGCTATGATTGAAAAATACAGCCCATTTTCATTGGTTGTTATACCAAGTGAAGTCAATACACTTGGAGTCTCTTTGATTAACAGCTTAGATGTTGATGAAGAGATGGCTGACAATGTTGTTGGCTATAATGAAAAAGGTAACTTTGTAATCTCATCTTTAGAGTTTGCAAATTTATCGATACCATCTTTAAATCAGCAGGAGGGAACTTTTGTCAGCATTGACAACAGAGTTCTTCCAACAAATGTTGCTCTTTCATTTGATGGCTATACACTCAATGATATTGCCTTGGCATGCGGTGTTAAGACAAAAAATACAGTTGAGTATACGAAAATGTTAAGCAGTGCTTCTGGATTTAAAAATAGAGAATTTGATTCTTTAGAAAACTTTTTATCTCCGTATGGTGATGACAACAGAGGCTACTTGCTTGATGAAGTCACATGTGCGATGAATGGTGAACTTGAAGAGATTGGAGATTTACCAGAATTTAACGGTACTGTTATCTATCATTCAAATCCGGTATTACAATTTAATGCATATACAAACAAAACAAAGCAGTTAGAAAAAGATAATACACTTAAGGGTTCAGCTCAATTTGCTGCAGCTGCGAGAATTTCTGATGGTGATAAAATCGAAATATCATTTGGTTCAAGAGTTATTCAAAGAGAATTTAAATTGGACAACAGCCTCAAAGGTACCGTTGCCTTGAATCCTACATTTGATAATAGAGTGGATGCAAGTAGATACAGATTTGAAAAATCCAAAATAGTGAGGGTAATACATGAATAAAATTACTGTAAATATTGATGGAAAAGATGTTCAAACGCAAGAGGGTGAGTATATATTAAATGCTGCCCGTGCGAATGATATTTTTATTCCAGCTATCTGTTATTTAACGAGATGTAGTCCTACGCTAGCGTGTCGTCTATGTCTTGTAGAAGCTGACGGTAAACAAGTGTATGCTTGTAATGCAAAAGCTAAAGATGGCATGAACATAACGACTACAACTGCAACGATTGAGTCTGAGAGACGGGCAATCATGGAAGTCTATGATGTAAATCATCCTCTTCAATGTGGTGTTTGTGATCAATCCGGTGAGTGTGAATTACAAAACTATACACTCGAGATAGGTGTAGATTCTCAAAATTATTCTATTAAAGATGTTGAGAGAAGCTCTCATGATTGGGGACATATTCAATATAACTCAGGTTTATGTATCGTATGTGAAAGATGTGTAACTGCTTGTAAAGATATGATTGGTGACAACTCTCTTAAAACTATAGCTCGTGGTGCAGATGCACTTGACGCTGGTTTTAAAGAAGCAATGCCAAAAGATGCCTATGCTATGTGGAATAAATTAAATAAGTCCCTAATAGGTCTTACTAATGGTACAGATGTACTCGATTGTACCTCTTGTGGAGAGTGTGCTTCTGTTTGTCCTGTTGGAGCTTTAGTCGATACTCATTTCGTATACAAATCAAATGCTTGGGAACTAAAGCAAATTCCGGCTACATGTGGGCATTGTTCTGCAGGATGTCAAATATCTTATGATGTGAAACACAACAGCATAGAAAATCCGGAAGATAAAATCTACCGTGTTATGAATGAATGGAACTATGTTTCACTTTGTGGTGCCGGCAGATACGGATTTGATTATCAAAATGCTGGTGTCAGTAAAAATGAAGAGTCCTTTAACAAAGCAATTGAAGCCTTTAAAAAAGCGGATACTATTAAATTTACTTCAACTATCACAAATGAAGAAGCACTAATTTTAGAGAAGTTAAAAGAGAAGTTTGGATATAAGTTAGTAAATAATGAAGCTTTTGCTTTCCAGAAATTCTTACACGATTATTCAGATATAAGCGCTACCCGTCTTTATGGAAGTGATTTAAAAGAGATGGCTGCGAGCAATTTTATAGTTTCAATTGGTTCAGCTTTAAAAAGTGATAATCCAAATGCAAGATACTCATTTAACAATTCTTTAACTGTAAATAAAGGTGCAGGTCTTTATTTCCACCCACTAGGTGATCCAATCATTGACGGTATGGGTAAAAGTATTATGAGTATTGCTCATAAGCCGCTTCAAGAAGAGGCAGTTTTATATCTAATCTTGGATTTATTTGCCGATAAAGAGAAATTACCATCGGAAATAAGTGATTATTTGGCATCTTTTCATACTAAGAAAATTATAAAAGTTGAAGAGACTATCAAAGAAAAAGTAGTTGAAATTGTTAAAGAGAAGAAAGTTAACGCGGAGACTGGTGAAGAAGAGGAAGTGGAAGTAGAGAAATCTAAAATGGTTCCTAAAATTATAACTAAAGAGGTAGAAGTTGATGATAACAGACTTCTATCTTTGGTTGGCGCACCTGAAAACTTCACAGAAAGCTTAGAAAAGTTTTTAGGTAAAAAAGACTCTTTCTGTTTAGTTGTCGGACCAGATTTATATACTCATCCAAACTCTAAAAACCTTGCAAGATTGGTTGCTTTAGTTGAAAAATACAGCGAGTTTAAACTTGTTATGATTCCAACTTTAACAAATTCTCTTGGAGTTTCTTTAATTAATGAGCTCTCTAAAGAAGATGGCAAGTACACTATAGGCTATAATACTAAAGGTGACTTCACATTATCAGCTTTAGGTGATGGAGATTTAGATATGCCGGCAATAAACCAGCAAGAAGGTACTCTTACCTCGATTAATAAAAGAGTAAACCCTACAAATGCTGCTATTGGGTATGGCGGATATGAGCTCAATGATATTGCAGTTGCGTTGGGATTACAAGCTGATAATACGATTGAATATACTAAAGAGTTGCCAACATCTAAAGGTTTTAAGGCTGAAGCGTTTGATTCTCTGCCTGATTACTACACAAATGCAGGTGAAGAGATGCGTGGATATCAACTGAAAAATATGGGCAGAAGAGTCTCCAGTGATGAGAGTGTTGAGAAAATTGATGAAGCACTAACAATTTCTGGAAACTTAATCTATCTTGCTAATCCAGTGAGACAGTTTAGTGAGTTTACAAATAAAGCTACAAACCTTGATGAGGTTAGCGGTATCTATATGAGTGAAGAGTTTTTAAGCAACTCTGAATTCAATGTAGGTGATAAAGTAAAAGTTAAGAGTGAGAATGGTGAGTTAATAGCTAATATAGTAAGTGATAATAAAATCACTGGAGATATAGCAGTAATTCCAACTTTTGATTCTAAATTAAATTCAGAGGCCCTGTTTAACGGTTATCGTTTTGCTTCAGCTTCGATAGAAAAGGTGTAATATATGGATACAGCATATTTAATTGAGACAATCATAAAAGTCGTTGTAGTTTTACTCATATTTTCTGCATTAGCGGGGATTGGGACTTATTTTGAAAGAAAAGTTCTTGCATTTATGCAACGTCGTTTAGGACCAATGTATGTTGGACCTTTTGGGCTGTTGCAAGTTGCGGCTGATGGTGTAAAACTATTCACAAAAGAGGATATTGTTCCTACCAATGTAGTAGCAAAAGTATTTAAAATTGCACCGGTAATCACTGCAGCAACTGCATTTATGGCTGCTGCTGCGATACCTTTTTTACCTCAGTTTACACTCTTTGGATATACAGTGCATCCAATAGTCGCTGATATCAACATCGGTATTCTTTATATTCTTGGTATTATGGGTATTGGTCTGTATGGTCCTCTTCTTGGCGGTATGGCTTCGGCAAATAAGTTTTCACTTCTTTCAGCTGCAAGAACTGCAGCTGTTTTCATATCTTATGAAGTTGTGACTGGTTTGTCACTTTTAGCTCCTATTATGATGGTTGGTTCATTATCTCTGATTGATTTTAATGAGTATCAAGCTGGTGGAATAGGTGATTGGATTATTTGGTCTCAGCCTGTTGCTTTTGTTCTGTTTTGGATCGCTGCATTTGCTGAAACTGGTCGTACACCATTTCACTTAATTGCGAATGATCATGAGATCATTGATGGTTTTGGTACAGAGTACTCTGGTATGAGATGGGGTCTTTTCTTCATCGGTGAGTATGCCAACATGTTCTTTATCTCATTTGTTATCCCTTTAATTTTCTTAGGTGGATACGGAGATGGAAGTTTTCTCGGTGCTTTAGGACTGCTTGGAAAAATGGCATTTTTCTTTTTCTTTTTCTTATGGACAAGAGCTGCTTGGCCAGATGTAAGACCAGATCAGCTCATGTGGTTGTGTTGGAAAGTATTAATGCCATTAGCTGTGATAAATATTGTTATCACTGGCCTAGTGATGATGTTTTAAGGGGATATGAATGAAAAATGAGCAATTTAATAACAGAGATGTTAGTGATAGCTACTTCTTAGTAGATATACCAGACTATCCGACGGATGGCTGGGGTAAATTTACAAGAGTAGTTAAAAGAACTTTCAGAGGTGAACTTTTTGTTGGCCTTTGGGTTGTTTTAAGAGAGATGATTAAGTTTGACATTCATACTGTTCAATATCCTCTGGAAAAGATGCCGATTGGTCCACGATACCGTGCTGTTCATGAGATGAAAAGATTATGGGAATCTGGAACTGAGAGATGTATCGGCTGTGGGTTATGCGAAAAGATTTGTATCTCTAACTGTATTCAAATGGATACTAAAATAGATGAAAATTCTCGTAAAGAAGTAAGCGAATATAGTATTAATCTAGGTCGTTGTATCTTTTGTGGTTACTGTGCTGAAGTTTGTCCGGAACTTGCTATTACTCATGGCGGTCGTTATGAGAATGGAAGTGAACAAAGAGAACACTTTGTCATGTATGAAGATATGTTAACACCAATTGACGCTCTTAAAGCTGGAAAGCAGTTAGAGTTTGAAGGTTTTGGTGCTATTACACCACATGAAGATGAGCGTGTTAAAAAAACACCTCTATCGTATTAAGGAGTTAGGTTATGTTTGAAGCAATTGCTTTTTATCTTTTCGCATTTTTAACAATTTCGATGTTTTATATAGCGGTTACAACATCTCAGGCACTCTATGCTTTATCAGCAATAGCCGCAGGCATGTTGTTTATATCGGCATTTTTCTTTATTCTGGGTGCTGACTTTTTGGGAGCAGTTCAGATAATTGTTTATTCTGGTGCTGTTATGGCTCTTTATGCATTTGGTATGATGTTCTTTGATACTACTCGAGAAGTAAAAGAGAAGCATGGTAACAGCATGATAGTTATTGGCTTAAGTTCATTGGCTGCAATTATGGTTGTTGTTATTTTTGCTGCTCCAATAGTATCTAGTAATATTACAGCTTTATATCCTGTTGTAGATGGTGTCGGTAATACACAAGCAGTCGGTATGGTATTGTTTACTAAATATCTTGTTCCGTTTGAAGTTGCCGCTGTTATGTTACTGGTCGCTATGATTGCCGGAATTGTTTTAGCTGGTAAAAAAATGGATCTTTCTTTAACACTTATGAGCGATGCTGAAATAAAAGATTTAAGAGAAGATCAAAACAAAAAGGTGCTTTCATGATGGAAATAGGACTTAATCACTACTTAGCACTTTCAGCTATCCTTTTTGCGATTGGTCTGATTGGTGTAATGCGTAGAAAAAATCTTCTTTTATTGTTCTTGGCAACAGAGATATTGCTAAATTCTGTAAATGTTGCTTTTGCTGCGATTTCGCATTACTACGGTGACTTAACTGGTCAGATGTTTGCATTTTTTGTTATTGCAATCGCTGCATCAGAGGTCGCTGTGGGACTTGGTTTACTTATTGTATGGCATAAACGCCACGGAAATATAGACTTAGATAATATGTCAACGATGAGAGGATAGGCACATGGAAGTATATTTATATATAGCATTATTTGCTCCACTTGTTGGTTCGTTGTTTGCAGCACTTTTTACTGCAACTCCAAAGAAGATGTTTACCGGTGTAATTGCCAGTTTATTGATAATATCAGCATTTGTAAGCAGCACTATACTTTTAATGTACATATTAAATGGTGGAGAGCCTGTTCAAGTTGAAATGATGACATGGATGGCTACGGGAGACCTTTATATACCATTTGGATTTGTTGTTGATCAAGTATCAGTAACAATGATGATGGTTGTTACTCTAGTATCATCTGTTGTACATGTATACTCTGTAGGTTATATGGATCACGATAAAGGCTTTAACAGATTCTTCTCTTACCTTTCAGCATTCGTATTTTCAATGATGGTTCTTGTTATGAGTGACAACTTTGCAGGTCTTTTCATTGGTTGGGAAGGTGTTGGTCTTTGTTCTTGGCTACTTATCGGATTTTGGTATCACAAAGAAAGTGCTACATGGGCAGCTAACGAAGCGTTTATAATGAACCGTATTGCTGACCTTGGAATGCTTATCGGACTATTCTTGATTTATTGGAATACAGGCACTCTTCAATATACAGAAGCTTTTGCAGCAATGCCAGGCTTAGATACTGAAATATTGGCATGGATGGGTATTTTCTTATTTATCGGTGCTATGGGTAAATCAGCTCAGTTTCCACTTCATACATGGCTTGCAGATGCAATGGAAGGTCCAACTCCTGTTTCCGCACTTATCCATGCGGCTACCATGGTAACTGCTGGTGTATATTTGGTTGTTCGCGCAAATCCTTTGTTTGATTTAATTCCACATGTAGGATTATTTATTGCCAGTCTTGGTGCATTTGTTGCGCTATTTGCAGCTTCTATGGCGCTTGTTAACCGTGATATGAAAAGAATTATTGCATACTCTACACTTTCACAGTTAGGTTACATGTTCGTAGCAGCTGGGCTTGGCGCTTACTGGGTTGCATTATTTCACCTTATGGCACACGCATTCTTTAAGGCACTTTTATTTCTTGGTGCAGGTAATGTTATGCATGCTATGCATGATGAGCTTGACCCATTTAAAATGGGTGGACTTAAAAAGCCTATGAAGTGGACATTTATTATGATGACTTTAGCTTCGGTAGCACTTGCCGGTATCTATCCTCTTGCAGGTTTCTTCTCGAAAGACTTGATTTTAGAAGTTGCTTTTGTTGATCATCATTATATTTTATATGCTGTATTGTTATTTACTGCAGGTTTAACAGCTTTCTATTCATTTAGATTAGTTGCTCTTATCTTCCATGGTGAAGAGAGATATAAACTGTTTGGTATCCATCCACATGAAGCATATAAGTACATGTTGATAGGAATGAGTCCATTACTGATACTTGCAATTATTGCAGGTTCGTTTAAGATGACATATTTTGAGATGGTAACGGCTCTTCTGCCGGCTACAGAATATCATATTCACTCTCATTTAACATTTTGGATTATGACAATTGGGACTCAGCTTTTTGTAGCTTCATCAATAGTATATGCATATAAAAAATATGCTAACAACAAAATAACTGTTCCAGACGGTACATCAAAAATGGAAAATAGTTTTGCATACAAACTACTATTTAACCAATACTATATTCCATATATTTATGAAGAGTACTTAGTTAAACCATACAGAGAACTATCAACGATTTTTTGGGAGCAGATTGACCTTAAAATTGTGGATGCAAGTGTGGATGGAATAGCTGGTATTGTTTATGGTACAGGTGAAAAAACAAGAGCGATGCAGAGTGGTAATTTATCTACTATGCTTAAATGGATGGTAGCTGGTACAGTTGGCTTATTATCATTAGCTGTAGTCTTTGGACTTGCAGCTAGATATTCTGATGAAATTATGGCAATTTTATCAGGTTTAGGAGTTTAATAGATGTTAGATCATATCTTATCGATTTTAATTTTCTTCCCGGCATTGGCAGCAATACTTGGATTTGCGATTCAAAAAGACAGTATTCGCTCTTATGGTATAGCGGTTGGGGCAATTGAGTTCTCTTTATCTTTATTGCTTTGGTTTATGTTTGATTCAAATGCTTCTGGCATGCAGTTTATGGAAGAACTTCCATTGGTTCCAGTATTTGGAATAAACTATATTCTGGGTGTAGATGGAATATCTTTATTTATTATCATCTTATCAACATTTTTTACATTGATTGGTATCGCGTCTTTAGGCGAGATGAAAAACATAAAATATATGATTATAACTTTATTGTTTTTGCAAATGACAATGACGGGTGTTTTCGCTGCTCTTGATGCAATTGTATTTTATGTCTTTTGGGAACTTTCACTTGTGCCAATGCTTTATATTATTGGCGCATGGGGCGGCCCTTTAAGAATATACGCTTCAATCAAGTTCTTCTTGTACACATTTACAGGTTCACTTGTAATGCTTGTAGGTATGTTGTTTATGGCATATTTTTACTATCAGGCAAGCGGAGTATGGAGTTTTGCGTTACTTGACTGGTACCGTCTGATTTTACCTGAGAATTTACAACTGTGGCTGTTTGCAGCATTCTTTGTTGGTTTTGCTATTAAAGTACCTATGTTTCCATTTCATACTTGGTTGCCATACGCTCACGGTCAGGCACCAACAATAGGTTCTGTAATGCTTGCGGCAATTTTACTTAAAATGGGTACATACGCATTTGTCAGATTTTCATTACCGTTGTTTCCGGATGCTTCAGTATTCTATATGATGCCTATCGCTGTTCTTGCGATTATTATGATTATATACACTGCTATGGTTGCTTATGCTCAAAAAGACATTAAGCAGGTTGTTGCATATAGTTCTGTGTCACACATGGGTGTAATTATCCTTGGAACATTTGCATTAAATGTTGAGGGAATCTCGGGTTCAGTTTTCTTGATGCTGGGTCATGGGGTAGTTGCCGGAGCACTGTTCTTCCTTGTAGGTGTTATTTATGATAGAAGACATACAAAGATGATGAGTGAATTCGGCGGTTTAGCCACTGTTATGCCAAGATATGCGACTATTTTTGGAATCATGATGATGGCATCAGTTGGGCTTCCTTTGACTATCAACTTTGTTGGTGAATTTTTAAGTTTCTTAGGTTTTTATCAGCAATCACATATTCTGACGTTGATAGCAGGTTCAGGTATAGTTGTTGGAGCTATTTACATGCTCGCAGCATTTAAAAAAGTATTTTTTGGTGAAGTTACGAAAGAAGAAAATAAGAATCTTCCAGATTTAAATAAAAAAGAATTAATCGCATTAGTTCCTTTATTGATTATAAGTATTTGGTTAGGTGTATATCCAAAACCTGTATTGGGACCAATCAACAATAGCGTAGAGTCTATTGTTCAGTTGATGCATGATAAAGCGATTACGTCAGAAGCGAAATCTAGAATTCCAAACCTTATGAAAGATGTAAAGAGTGCAGGAAATTCTGAAGAGGGGGCAAACTAATGTTAGAATCAGTAAATGTTTCGTTAGAGTCGTTAAATTTAATAACTCTTTTGCCAATGCTAATTCCTGTAATAGGTGCATTGTTAATTTTAGTCATAGATATGTTTAAAAGTGGACAGGACAAATCATTATATGTAATGATAGCTATTATCTTTTTATTTATGGATTTTGCATCATTGGTAGACTCAGCAGGTGCCTTTAGTCAAGATGGAACAGTTATGGGTGTGTTTAATGTTATGCTTATAGATGGTTTAGCAATATTGTCTCAGTTTATTATAGTTGGGGCATCTATAGTGTTTATACCACTTTCATTGACATCAAAAAGATTTCATGAGTTCTCTTATCCAGAGTTTTTTGCACTTTTCTTGTTTATGATTGCAGGCTTTCAGTTTATGGTTGCAACGGATAATTTAATTCTTATCTTTGTTGGATTAGAAACAGCATCTTTAGCACTTTATACTTTAATTGCTATGCATAATCGTGATAAATCATTTGAAGCGGCAGTGAAGTATTTTACAATGGGTGCTCTTGCAGCTGCATTTTTCAGTTTTGGTTCTATGGTATTTTATGCCCTTACCGGTTCTGTTGAGATTAACCAGATAGCAACAGTATTGGCAGGAAATGGATATGCTGACATAGCTTATGTATTAGTTGCTGTTACATTTATGCTTGCTTCACTTGGATTTAAATTATCACTTGTCCCATTTCATACATGGGCACCGGATGTTTACGAAGGTTCAAGTGCGTCTATGGCAGGATACATGTCAATTGTTCCAAAAATAGCAGGTTTTATTGTTGCTATGAGAATCTTTGAATTTTTAATTCATAGTGGTGTAGAATGGCTGGAAGTAGTTTTATATATCTTTGTGGTTGTAACTATGACAGCTGCAAACATGTGGGCATTGGTTCAAACAGATGTTAAAAGAATGCTTGCATACAGTTCAATCTCACATGCAGGTTTTGTTATGGCTGCTATACTCATAGGAACTACACAATCAAACAGTGCATTATTTTTATATTGGGTATTGTTTGCATTTACAAACCTTGGTTCTTTTGCGATGTTATGGATTTCTCGTCAAAAAAATATTCCATGGTATCAAACATCAGATCACAGCTATAATAAATTTGCCGGTATGATTAAAACATCACCGATAGCAGCAGTAATTATGGCTTTATTTATGTTGAGTCTAGCCGGCGTTCCTCCTTTTGCTCTGTTTTGGGGTAAATTATATATGATTTCTTCTGCTGTAAATGCGGGCTATAATGCCTTAGCATTGATTATGGCATTAAATTCAGCGATAGCAGGTTATTATTATTTGAAACTAATAATTTACATGTTTATGAAGGAACCAATAGTTGGAGCAGACGAGCAAGTGTTTACAAATAACTCTTCATTGCCTCTTCGCAGTATAATTGGTTTTGCAGCTATTGGAACTGTATTTGCTTTTATATTAGTAAATCCTTTATTGGAATTTATTACTTCGTTTGTATATAATAGCGGGTATTAATCACTCTATTTGCCTCGAAGGAGGCACCTTTAGTGCCATAGCGGCTAGCGTAGCTAAGTGGGCTTTGCTCAATTAGCGTTTAAATGAGTAAAAAGGAAGGAAATTTGTTTAAATGGATAATCCTTCCTCTACTCTGCTTTAATCTCGCAGCACTAGAAGTTTCGATGACTGGTGCTAAAGAGAACTTTCAAGATTATTCAACACTGCATATTAAAGAAAAAGATAAGTTTATTTGTGAAGAACGCAAAGATGATTTTGATGAAACAATTCAAATAATTTGTGCATTTTCAAAGCAACCGACACAAAATTTTAGAAAATTACAAAATGATTTTTTTGAGATAGACAGTGTGCTTAAGAATAAAATGTTTTTCTTAATAATCACACCAATGTATAAAATTAAACTATACCCTATGATTTTTGATTTATCCAGTGATGACAGTGTTTACCAAGCGCATGTTAAATTGTCAAATCATTGGATGGCTGTTGGTTATAAAGATCAATTACCGTACATGAAAAATGATAAAATCTCAGACAATGCAATCAATTTCCCTTTTTTCTTAAGCAAAGACAAGTTACCTTTTGTCGGTGGGCTAGATATCAAAGGTAATCCAATCCATATTAATAAAGTCAAAGATGTGACTGATTATTTAGAGATTAAAAAATATTATAAAGATAAAAGGTATGAAGAAGCCCTTCCTCTGATAACTGAAATTATCGAAAAATATCCAGATACATTATTTATGAGTGAATTGCTACTTTACAAAATAAGAGTATTTAATGAGCTTAAGAAGTATGATTCTTTAATCTCTGTGTCAAAAGAGTATTTAAGGGAGTACTCATCGGATGAAAATGTACCAGAAGTGTTGTCACTTACAGCAAGGGCATATGGAAAAAATGGATTGGATATTGATGCTGATTATTTTTATGACAGACTCTTCAGTGAACATGAAAACTCACCTTTTACTAAATGGGGTTATATTTATAGAGGTGAAATGCTTGAAGAGTCCGGAAGCTCAAGCAAAGCAATAGAACTTTATCAGCGGGCACTTCAAGAAACAGAGGATATTACAATTGCGGCAACTGCTGCATTTGATTTGGCAAAATATAAAATTTCATACTCAATTGCTAAAGAAGCATCTCTATATGTAGACAAAATTCTAAATGCAAAACCGGACTTTTTTATGAGTAAACAAGATGAATCATTAGTCATGATGGATAATTTTATAGTAGAAAATGATTTTTTAACAGCAGCACTCATCGCTCAATCTCTTTTAGCCGAGATGAAAGGCAGTGAAGAGAATTACGAAGAGTTATTAAAAAACAGGGCTATCTGGTTAAGCAAAACTGACAAAAAAGAAGATGCACTGCAAGCAATCAATGAATATATAAAAAAGTATAAAGACGGTTCCTATATTGATGAGATACAAATTGCCAAAGATGCTCTGTTTTTTGATTTAAGTGATAAGGCAGATGCTAATTTATCTACAAAACTTTCAGAATATAATCAACTCATTGATACCTACACCAATGATACCATAGGAAACAAAGCGATGTACGAAAAAGCGAAGTTACTTTTAAGCCATGGTCTATACAGTGATGTATTGGGGTTGAAGGAAAGCATTCTGGTGCTTGATAAGGAAATCTATCCTGACACACAGGAAATTGTTAAAGAGTCTGCTGTGGGAATTATGAAAAGGGCTTTGAAACAAAAAGAGTGCCAAGAGGTATTAAATATCTCATCTGATTATAATATTACACTCTCAAGTGATTGGGATGAAGGCTTATATGATTGTTTTATGAAAGGTGCTGATTTTACGGCTGCAAAAAAAATAGCATCTGATAATATACAATCAACAGATTTGCAGTTGAGAAAAAAATGGCTTTACAGATATATAAAAGTTGATTTTGCAACTGGAAATTATAGTGAATTGATTGATGCATCAAAAGACTTGTTGGTGCTGATAGAAGAGGATAAAGATTCACAATATGAAGATGTATACAGAATTTTATTTGATACCTATGCTAGACTGGAAAACAAAGATAAAATGATAGAAACTATTGCAAAAGTACAAAAAATATATGGAATAAATTATAAAGATACAGACAGATATGTAGCAGTCATGACAATAGGCAGTGAATTTAAAGATGACAATATAATCATCAAATACGCAACTCAAGTGATTGATATACAAACATCATCCAATTCTTTCGCTCAAAGTCCGTTTGTAGAATTCACCCTCTATCAGGCATACATCAATAAAGATGATTTTAATAAAGCCCTGGATGTGATAAAGTTGCTGAACACAGTAGATTTAAGCAAAGAACAAAGATCAAGACAAAAATATCTTTTAGGAACTGTATACAGCAGATTGTGGAGAGATGATGAGGCAAAGCAGGCATATCAAGAAGCTATAGATGCGAATCCAAAGTCTGCTTGGGCAAAGCTAGCACAAGGTGCTATGAATATTTAGAGAAGATAATCCCTTCTAGCTTATCAAGCGGTGCATTTATAATATCCGTAAACTGAGTGCGGTTAAAAGTTTGTTGTCTTTTTGCAAGTTGCGCTGTGTGGGTTGAGATATTTTCAAGCATTTGTTGTTTTGTAACTTTTCCGTCTAAATATTCCAGCACTTCTATGATGCCGATAGAATTCATGGCATGGGGGAGTCTTGTATATTTTTGTTCTAAATAACATACTTCATCAATGAGCCCAAGTTCAAGCATTTTATGGGTTCTCTTTGAAATCCTGTCTCTTAAAATTTGCCTATCGACTTCAATATTATAAATATCCAAATTTTCTATAATTGGCTTTGGAGGGTTCTGTTTAAACCATTCGGTAGGAGCGAGTTTTGATGCTTCATAGATTAGAAGTATTTTTTCTATTCTGTAACTGTCGTTAGTGCTGATATTTTTCATATATACCGAGTCAAGATTATACAAAAAATTATAGCACTCTTGCAGATTTCTCATTTTCATCTTCACATGTGAAGCAACTTCTTTGCTAATTACTGGAACATCGGAGAGACCCTGTACCAAAGATTTTAAATAAAAAGAAGTTCCTCCCACAATGACAAGATTTCTATTATCCTGCCTACATGTAGATAAGACTTCTTTGTATATATCTATAAATATGTCAACACTAAAATACTCATCAGGGTGTAAAACATTGATACCAAAATGTTTTACACTTGAGAGTTCTTTTTGTGAGGGCTTAGCGGAGACAATATCGATTTCTTTGTAGATGCTCAGAGAATCGATAGATAAGATATAAGCATCCGTTTTTTTCGCAATTTTGATTGCCAAATCACTTTTCCCCGATGCCGTAGGACCAATAATCGCGAGTTGTTTTATATCTGAAATCATTGTGAAATTATATCATTTTAAATCAACTTTAGATAAAATGGCTATCAATTGTTCTCAAAGGGTTAAAGTTGCAAAAATATATCAATAAACTAAAAGTTTTTCATGAATTAGTAATGTTTCAACACTCTATATTCTCACTTCCTTTTATTTTTATAGCGATGATTGTTGCTGCGGATGGATGGTTTGGTTTTTGGTTACTGTTTATGGGTGTTTTAGCGGCAGTAAGTGCAAGAAACTTTGCGATGGGATTAAACAGATATGCAGACAGAGACATAGATAGCCTGAATCCTAGAACTGTAAATCGTCCAAATGTTGATGGAAGACTTGACGGTTATAGCATTTTGATTTTTATTTTTGTAAATGCTTTGGTTTTTATCGCAGTAGCATATATGATTAATCCACTTGCGCTCTACCTAAGTGTTCCGATTCTTGTTGTTTTGGGAAGTTACTCCTATTTTAAAAGATTTTCATCATTAGCACATGTTGTGTTGGGCGTATCTCTTGGCCTTGCTCCAATCGCCGGAGTAGTTGCTGTTCAAGCATCAATTCCGGCATGGTCGGTAATTTTGAGTTTGGGTGTAGTTTTCTGGGTGGCCGGTTTTGATTTACTTTATTCCCTTCAAGATATAGAATTTGACAAAAAAAATAATCTTTATTCTATTCCCTCACGCTATGGAGCAGATGCCACTCTTTTTATAGCGGCACTCTTTCACATGTTGAGTGTAATCTTTTGGGCACTTTTTGCCTGGGTAGCTGGACTTGGAATCTTTGCCTTTATAGCAGTGATTCTAAGTGCAGGGATGCTTGCGTATGAGCACAAACTTGTCCGTCATGATTTCACAAAAATTGACCATGCTTTTTTTACTGTGAACGGCTATCTTGGAATTGTATTTTTTGTATTGATTGTTTTAGATAGGGCTCTTTCATGAGCATTCGCTTAGTCCCTGCTCCAATCAGTATAGTTTTCAGTGAGGTTGATGTAGATAGCGAAAATTTTATGAGAGAATATCATCAGCTTAGTGAGTCAGATGATGATCCGATTAGTCAATGGCTAAAACTTGCTAAAGCAAAAGGGGACACTTCTGATAGTGACCCGATTTTACTAAATCTTGTAGTGGAACTTCACAGAAAGATAGATGCCTTAGAAATGTTTTTGAAAAATGAGCAGCCAAAAAGAATTTCATTGACCAATGAAGCCAATATAATTTCGATAGGTTTTGAGTATTTTAAGTTAGGTGAAGAGATTTTAGAAGTGCAGAAAGAATACTATGGCAGAATACAAATGCCGGTTCATCCCAAAAGAGATGTAGCTGTTTTTTTTCAAGCCCAGAGTAAAACACTGGCAAAAATTACAAAAATGCATGAAAGAGATGAAAAAGAGTGGGCTGCATATTTGACCGCAAGAGAAAGGGTGCTAATTCGTGAAGCAAAAGAGAATAAACAATGAATTTTGAGTCAATACCCATAGAATATATCGTAGTTGCTATGGCAGCTATGATTTTATTTCTTCTATATTATGTATTTACAAAAGATTCTGAGTACCGTAAAAATATTCATTCAGTAGCATCAGTAGTTGAAGAATTAAATAGAGATTTATATTATTTAAAAAAGAAATTAGGTGAGAGCGAAAAAAATCTGGAACAAAATTCAACTCATATGAGTGATGAAGAGATATATCAAGAAGTTGAGAGAACAGTTTATGACATGGTTCAGCCTCTCTCTTTGGGTTTAAAAAAAATGCAAGAAAATTTACATGCAATAGATTCTCATATAGATTCAAGACTTTCATCACTAGAGACCGGGGTGAAGCAAATCTCTATCCCATCTTCTGTGCATGGTAATGATGATGAAA
>CALCGG010000010.1 GCA_937900945.1 uncultured Sulfurimonas sp.
GAAGAAAAATTTGAGGCTGGGTTAGTGCTTCTTGGAAGTGAAGTCAAAGGGATTCGGGCAAAGAGAGTGAACTTGAAAGACAGTTTTATTCGTTTTATGAAAGATGAAGCTTTTTTATTTAATGCCCATATCGGAAGACTTGAAACTACCCACCATTTTTACTCCCACGAGGAGAGAGGAAGTAGGAAACTGCTTCTGCATAAAAAGCAGCTAGAAAAGATGTATAAGGCAGTAACGAGAGACGGCTACACGATTGTCCCGCTACAGCTTTATTTTAATGATAGAAATATTATAAAAATTCAGATTGCGATTGCAAAAGGAAAACAGCTTCATGATAAAAGGCAGGATATGAAAGAAAAAGATATGAAGCGAGATGTAGAAAGGGCAAAGAAGGATTATTGATGAGATATATATTTGTTTTACTGTTTTTAATATCATCGCTTTGGGCTTTTAATGCAAACATATTTAATGAAACTGTTTCAAATGGGAAAACAGTGTATATTGAGTTTCAGAAAGATTCAAGTTTAAAATATGAATATGTACTTTTAGACAAAAGCAGATATAAAATATTTCAAAATCCAAGTGATAAGACAAAAATGTTTGCACTTATCCCTATCAGCTACTATGCAAAACCAACGCAAAAAAAGATAGAAGTTATTTATAAAAAGAATGGTGCTAATGAAAGTAAAAGTATGTTTATTGATATAAAAGACGGAAACTATGAAAAAGAAACCATCATTGTCAATAAATCAAAAGTAAATCCTACTGACAAAAAAGTACAAAAAAGAATTGCTAAAGAGTATAATGAAGCTATGAAAATCTACAACCATGTAGAGAATAAAAGCTATATAAACTCAAAGTTCATCATGCCTCTTGAGAGCGCAATAACAAGCGATTTTGGCAAGGCAAGAATTTACAACAATACATTAAATGGTTTTCACAGCGGGACAGACTTTCGTGCAAAAGTTGGAACTCCAATCATGGCCAGTAATGACGGTGTTGTTTGTTTGGCAAAAGATAGATTTTACTCTGGCGGCACTGTGATTATTGACCATGGGGAAGGGATTTACACATGTTATTTTCACATGAGTGGGTTTAATGTAAAAAAAGGGGAACGAGTTAAAAAAGCTGATATTATAGGTTTATCCGGTAATAGCGGGAGAGTGACGGGTCCTCATTTGCATTTTGCTGCCCGTGTTGGCGGAGTTCAGGTTGATCCGCTTCAATTGGTTTCTCTTCTAAACAAAAAATTATTTAAAGGTACACAATGACAATATTTCAACTACTCATGCTTGGAGCATCCGCTTTTTTTGCATTTAAAATTTATGAGCATATACAAACACTTCAAGATCCAGAAGAAACAGGTGATGAAGTTAATGACAGCCAAGAAAAAAGCGCTGTTGCCTTTTCTCCGTTTTCTCCAGAGGCTTTAGTAGAAAAAGCAAATAAAGCTTTTGAAGATGATGATAAAGTAAAAGCTTTGGCATTTTTAAATGAAGCGAATGCAAAAGACTCAAACAATCCTGATATTCTGTTTAAAATAGCTTATATTTTACAGCAGCAGAACGATGATCAAGAAGCATTGAAATACTATAAAGATGCCTTATTTTTGGACGGAAATAATGAGTTTATTCATAACGCTATGGCTTCCATTTATAGAAAAAACGCTGAATTCACATCGGCTAAAATGCACTTACATGCTTCATTGGAAATAGATGATAAAAATCCTATAACATACTACAACTACGGAAATCTTCTCGTTGACATGCAAAGAGATGAGGAAGCTATTGAAATGTATAAAAAAGCGCTTGAAATAAATCCTGAATTTACTGAAGCTAAAGAAGAGATTGAAAAATTAACAGGAAAATAAAACAATGAAGATTCTAGATATATACAAATTTCTTGACACACTTTCACCTTTTGAACTGCAAGAATCATGGGATAATTCAGGTCTGTTGGTTGGTGACTTTTCATTAGATGTAAAAAAGGTAGTTGTTAGTATTGATGTTGATGAAAATTTAATTGATTCACTTGATGATGATACTTTGTTAATCACACATCATCCATTAATATTTGGAGGCTTAAAACAGTTAGAATTTAGTAAATATCCGGCAAACCTACTTCAAAAAATGATTAAAAAGAACATATCAAATATAGCAATGCACACAAATTTTGATCAGACTCATCTAAACGAATTTGTAGCTACGGAAGTTTTAGGATATAAGATATCTCAAAAAGATGGATTTGTTGCGTATTTGGATGTCAATGAAGATTTTGATACATTTTCAAAAAAAGTTGCATCTGCATTTGGACTTCCGCATGCAAGGTGTGTTAAGTGCAGTGATACAGTAAAAAGAGTTGCTTTAACAACGGGCTCTGGATGTTCATTGATGCGCTCAATTGATGCAGACTGTTTCTTGACCGGTGATGTAAAATATCATGATGCAATGGAAGCAAAAAGTATCAATTTGTCGCTAATTGATATAGGTCATTATGAGAGTGAACGCTTTTTTGCACAAATTTTAGAAAAACATTTGAAAAATTTAGGTTTAGAAGTTATAATTTCATCATCAGATAATCCATTCACATACATTTAGTAACTTTTATGGTATACATGGCATAAACGAGAAACACCAAAGGAGACCAATGAACCAGCATCTTAAGCAGTTAATCGACCTTTCAAAAGTAGACAAAGAGATCGATGCTTTTGAACCTCAAATTGATGAAGCTAACTATAAATATGAAGCAGCTCTTGCAAAAAAAGAGAGTATAGATTCAGATATTGATAATTTAAGTAAGGAAATTAAGGAAGAAGAAGTTAAAAAGCATAAAAATGAATTGCATTTAGCGGAACTTTCACATAAATTAGAAGATAACTCTAGAAAAAGTTCTGAGATTAAGACAGAAAGAGAGATGAAATCTTTACAGCTTGAAGAAGAGATAGCAAAAGAGCAAGTAACTTTTGCTAATGAAGAAATACATAGACTAGAAAAAATAATTGCAGCTAAAAAAGACCAGATTGAAGCTGCAAAAATATCTTTACAAGAGATAGACTCAAATCTTGAAGCTGTAAAAGCTGAAGTTGATGCAAAACTAGAAATTATTAATAAAGAAAGACAAGAAGTATTTGTAGTAAAAGAAAGACTTCTTGGAACTATGAACCAAAAAGGTTTGGCTTTTTATCAAAAGATTCGTCGTTGGGCTAAAAACAGTACTGTTGTTCCAGTTGAAGATCAGGCTTGTATGGGTTGTCACATGATAATCAATGATAAAATATATGCAGATGTTATTAAAGCTGAAGAGATTACAACATGTCCACATTGTGGCCGTATTCTCTACATGGAAGCAGTTGAAGAATAGGGCTTGAAGCCGTTTACTCTACTCTATTACATTTTAAGTGTTGTGCTCTATCTTGTAGCACTTCCACTTTTAGTGTACCTCTCTTTTAAACAAAAATATAAACAATCAATTCCAGCCCGTTTTTTTCTTTTTAAAAATGCAAGATTTGAAAAATCTGACGGCATATGGTTCCATGTATGTTCACTCGGTGAAGCAAGAGCTTTGAAGCCGATACTGGATGTATTGGGGAAAAGAGATATAAAAATAACTACCATTACTCACACAGGACATGCAGAAGCTAAAAAATATGATGCAGAGGTTCGATATCTTCCTTATGAGATGTTTTTGCCTTTTTGGATAAAAAAACAAAAGATACTTGTAGTCTTAGAAGCAGAGTTCTGGTATATGCTTTTTAGTGTTGCAGTAGCTAGAGGTACAAGAGTCATCCTGCTAAATGCTCGCATATCTGAAAAAAGCGTCAAAAAATATTTACAATTTGCCTGGTTTTACAAAAAACTTTTAGGATATGTAGAAATTATATATGCACAGAGTGAGGCTGATAAAAACCGTTTTCTGGCTTTGGGTGCTAAAAATATTGAAGTAATCGGAAATATAAAATTAGCAGCAAAAATTACTAAGACAAAAGAGTATAAAAAGCCAGAGCAAGAGTGTATTGTTGCTGGAAGTACACATGACGGCGAAGAAGAAAGTGTTCTAAAATCATTTGTAGAGTACAAAAAATATAGAAACGCTAAGCTGATAGTGGTTCCAAGGCATCCGGAGAGATTTGAGAGTGTTTACAAATTGATGCAAAGTTATGCACAAAAAAATTCGTTAACACTTTCAAGATTCTCTCAAAGTCAAGAGTTTGATACTGACATGATTTTAGTAGACGCTATGGGCGAGTTGAATAATATGTATGCAATCAGTGACATAGCAATCTTAGGTGGTGCGTTTAAAGCAGATGTAGGTGGACATAATCCACTTGAACCGGCTTATTTCGGATGTAAAATAATAACAGGTAAACATTTTTTTCACCAACGCGAACTTTTTAAATATGTGCATCATGTTCAATATGTTGAACCAGATGAAATTCATAGAGCGCTCTTGGCATGTGAGCATTTGCCAAATTCTATGGTTGAAGAAAAAATAAATTTAGAAATAGTAATAAATAAAATATTGGGAGCCTAACAGATGGCACTAGAAAAAGCGTATAAAATATTGGCATTACAAGAAGGGATGTCAAATTCTCAAGCAAAATCCATGATTGATCGTGGTTTAGTTTATGCAGGGAATAAAAAAGTTATGGTAGCTCGCGGAGAGCTTGACAGTAAAACAACTTTCAGAGTTGAAAAAGTTGAAAAAATAAGACCTATCTTTGAAAATGATGATTTGATAGTTGTAGATAAGCCGGCATTTGTAAATTCAGATGAAATAGAGCGACAGTTTAAAGATGCACAACTTTTGCATAGACTTGACCGTGAAACCAGCGGCGTTCTTATGTTGGTCAAAAATGAGGAATTTCGCCAAAAAGCCATAGAAGAGTTTAGAAAAGATAGAGTTTATAAAGAGTATATTGCATGGGTTGAGGGAATAGTATCTGAACCGATGGACATTGATAAGCCGATTTTAACTCAAAAGAAAAATAACAAAGCTTTCTCAAATGTTTCAGGCAAAGGAAAACCGGCGAGAACTGAAATATTTCCAGACATTGTAAGTGGCGGAAAAACAAAATTAAAATGTATAATTCATAATGGCCGTACTCATCAAATCAGAACGCATCTTCGTTATATTGACCATTCAATTATTGGAGATGAGCAGTATGGCGGCAGACGCGCAAAAAGAGTTATGCTTCATGCTTATAAAGTGAGATTACTTGGTATGGAGTTTGTGGCACCAGAGCCAAAAATATTTACCACTTTTGAGTAGACTTAAAGAAAACTAAAAGTAATGTTTAGATACAATTCGCAACTTTTTACATCTTAAGTTTAGAAAACTTACATAAAAGATTTAACGATAGGAGTGTGTGCATGTTTGATACTTTAACAGATTCATTTACAAACGCGATTAAAAAAATTCGTTTTCATGATGATGAAAAAGCCCTCTCCAAAGCTCTAGTAGAGCTTAAAAAAAATCTTTTAAGATCAGATGTAAACCACAAAGTTGTAAAAGAGTTAATAGACAAAGTTGAGATTCAAACAAAATTAAATGGGATAGGGAAAGATCAATTTCTTGATGCTCTGAGAAAAGCTTTACATGAGCTACTCGAAATAGGTGGAAACAGAGGTTTTATTTTTGCTCCAAATCCTCCTACCGTTATCTTGATGACAGGACTCCAGGGTTCCGGTAAAACTACTACAACTGGTAAATTAGCACTTTATTTAAAAAACAAGAAGAAAAAAGTTTTAGTTGTTGCGGCCGATTTACAGCGTTTAGCGGCAGTTGAGCAACTTCGTCAGATTACGGCTCAGATAGAAGTTGAATTGTATGAGGACGAAAGCACAAAAAGTCCAGTAGAAGTTGTCTCTGGTGCATTAAAAAAAGCAAGAGCTGGTATATATGATGTAGTCTTAATAGATACGGCTGGTCGTTTAGCGATTGATGATGCTCTCATGGAAGAACTTGAAGCAGTTAAAAAAGAAGCCAAGCCTCATGAGATTTTTTATGTTGCTGATTCTATGACTGGACAAGATGCGATTAAAACGGCAACAACATTTAAAGAAAAAATTGGCATAGACGGTGTAATTTTAAGTAAATATGATGGAGACTCTAAGGGCGGTGTTGCTTTAGGTTTATCATCGCAAGTTCAAGTTCCTCTTCGTTTTATCGGTAGCGGTGAAAAGATGGAAGATTTGGAAGTTTTCTTACCTGATCGCGTTGTTAACCGCCTTATGGGTTTTGGAGATATTGAAGGACTTGCTGAAAAAACTGCATCAATAATTGATGAGAAACAAGCAAAAAAACTTACCAAAAAGATTCAAAAAGGGCAGTTTAATTATAATGACTTTTTAGAACAAATGGAAAGTATGAAAAAGATGGGCAGCATGAGTTCTCTTATGGGGATGATTCCAGGAATGGGAAATATGTCTAAAGCTATTAAAGACTTTGATTTTGAGAATTCTTCAGAGCTTAAAAATATAAAAGCTATGGTTTCATCTATGACTCTCAAAGAGAGAGAAAATCCAGAACTTTTAAATAACTCCAGAAAAATTAGAATTGCTGCAGGCTGTGGCTTGACTCAGGTTGAGATTAACAGAATGATTAAGCAGTTTAAAAATGCAGGTAAAATGGCGAAGAAATTCTCAGGTCCAAAAGGGATGAAAGATCTTCAGGCTATGATGGGTCAAATGGGTGGCGCTGGAGCAATTCCAAGATAATATTCTGGCATGTAAAATTTAAGTGTAAATATATGAGTTTTTAGAAACTTATATATTTGCATCTTGATGCAAAAATTAACATATTCAGCAAGTTGAAATATAACTTGTGCAGAGAAGGACCAAAAATGGCAACAGTAATTCGCCTAACTAGAATGGGAAGAAAAAAGCAACCTTTTTACCGTATCGCGGTAACGGACAGTCGTAAACGTAGAGATGGCGGTTGGATAGAACTAATAGGACACCATAATCCAATGGTAGCAGAAAAAACTACAGTAGTTGATAATGAAAGATTAGACTATTGGTTAAGTGTTGGCGCTAAAATGAGTGATCGCGTTAAAAAGATAACAGGTCGTTAATTATGATAGCTGATTTTGTCGCACAATTTGCAAGACTTATAGCATCAAATCCTGATGATATAAGAGTTGAAGTAAAGCAAAGCGATGAAGTTAGCGAGATAGTGCTTTACGCCAATCAAGCTGACATTGGTAAGTTGATCGGCAAAGAGGGTAAGATGATAGGTGCTATAAAAACAGTTATTTCAGGCTGCAAAGCTAAAGATGGTCTAAGTTACCGTATCAATGTCGAACCAATTTAAAGACAACAACCTCATTCATATTGCTACAATCGGCAAAACTGTCGGTATAAAAGGCGATATGAAATTTCATATCAAGTGTGATTTCCCCGAACAATTCAAAAATAATTCTTCTTTTTTGATAAATAAAAAAGATAAAATTACTCTCAGTGAAGTAAATCTTGATAGAGATATTATTAAAATTTCCGGCGTTAACAGCGTTGAAGATGCAAAAAAATATACCAATGTTAAATTATTTACTACTTATGAAGATACAAAAGCAAATTGTCATTTAGATGATGGTCAATTTTTTTGGTTTGACATTGAAGGTTGTAAAGTTTTTGAAGATGAAAAATTACTTGGCACAGTTAAAGAAGTTGAGCGTATATCTATAACTGATTACCTTAATATTAAAACTAACCCTATCTTAGTAGAAAAAGGTTTTGCAAAAAGTTTTCTAATCCCTTATCAAGAGCCATTTATTTTGGATACTAATATTGATAAAAAAATCATTATAGTTAGTGGTGCAGTGGATCTTCTAGAAGCTTCTTAATGAAATTTACTTTCGTAACACTTTTTTCTAACCTTATAGAAGGTTACTTCCAAGATTCCATACTTAAACGAGCAATTGACAAAGACATCCTTCATATGCATTATCTAAATCCGAGAGATTATAGTCAAAACAAACATATGAAAGTTGATGATACTGCTGTTGGTGGTGGGGCTGGAATGGTAATGAACCCTCAGCCTCTTTATGATGCACTAAGAGAATTAAAAAGTCAAGATGAAGATATTCATGTAGTTTTTTTAACTCCGGTAGCAAAGCCATTTAAACAAAATGATGCAAAAAGATTAGCTAAAAAAACTCATATCGCTTTTGTGAGCGGAAGATATGAAGGTATTGATGAAAGAGTTATTGAAGAATTTGCTGATGAGGTATTCAGCATCGGCGATTATATATTAACAGGTGGAGAATTGGCTGCTTTAGTTATATGTGATGCCATAAGCAGAAATATTGAAGGTGTACTGGGAAATAGTGACTCTTTAGATGTTGAAAGCTTTGAGACGCCCCTTTTAGAAGCACCATCTTTTTCAAAACCAAAAAATTATGAGCATAAAAGTGTTCCATCAGAATACTTAAAGGGAAATCATAGTAGAATTCGCTCACTAAAATTAGCCCTGTCTGAATGTAAGACTCAATTCTTCCGGCCAGAGCAGCTTTTAAAGCATAGAACAAGGAAATCTTATGAGAAATAAGTATATAGAAAACTTTGAAAAAGCACAAACTGCAGAGAAAACTCTTCCAGAATTTCGTGCTGGTGATACTCTTCGTTTAGCAGTAGCAATTAAAGAAGGTGACAAGACTCGTGTGCAAGCATACGAAGGTGTTTGTATCTCAAAAAGAGGTCAAGGAACTGGACAAACAATTACAGTTCGTAAAATTGGCGCTAATGGTATTGGAATTGAAAGAATATTTCCAATATACAGTGACTCAATTCAAGAAATAAAAGTTATACGTCGCGGTCGTGTACGTCGTGCAAAACTATTTTATCTTCGTGATCTTGCTGGTAAAAAAGCTCGTATTAAAGAACTTAGAAGAAAATAATCTTCTGAGTTTCTCCCTTCTCTTTCTACGCGAAACAAAAATCTTTTTTAAACTTTTATAGCAAAATAGCCACTATTTTTTTTCGATAACACTTTGGATAGCCG
>CALCGG010000011.1 GCA_937900945.1 uncultured Sulfurimonas sp.
AAGCTTATTTCGCTCCGCTAGCCGCTTAGGCTACTAAAGCTTGCCTCTGTGAGGCAAATGCATAGTTTTCCTTTTATATGGACTTTTTAACTTTTTACTCCCTCTTAAAATATTTCTTGCTACAATAACACCATTATTTTTAACATACAAGGAAACTAAACATGCTAAATGAGATATATAGCGAATGCGAAACAAAGATGAAATCAAGCACGGATCACATGCTAAGAGATTTTAAAACACTTCGAACAGGTAAAGTTACTACTTCTGTTTTAGATAATGTAAGAATCGACTACTATGGAACTATGACCGCTATAGATCAAGTTGGTTCAGTTATCGCAACTGATGCTACAACGATTGTTATAAACCCTTGGGAAAAAAATCTTTTAGCAACTATTGAAAGTGCCATTTCAAAAGCAAATGTTGGTGCAAATCCAAACAATGACGGTGTTCAAATCAAACTATTTTTTCCGGCTATGACAGTTGAACAAAGAAAAGAGTCTGTGAAGCAGATGAAAGGGATGGGTGAAAATGCAAAAATCTCCATCAGAAATGATAGAAAAAATGCAAACGACAAAATAAAAAAACTTGAAAAAGACAAACTTATAACCGTAGACGAATCAAAAGTAGCTCAAGATACAATTCAAAAAACTACTGATAAACACTCAGCAAATATTGAACAGATTTTAAAAGATAAAGAAGTTGAAATATTAAAAGTTTAAAACGCCAAAGGAAGTAATTCCTTTGACTACGTTAACACTGGGTTCTCCTCAGCGGAGAGCTCTCGCACCCTTGGTGCTCTTAAAGATACTATACGCTTAGGAATTTTAATGGATGTAAAAAAAATATACATGGATGCAGATGCTCTTTTAGAGGGACATTTTAAACTAAGCAGCGGAAATCATTCACAATACTATCTGCAATCTGCAAAAGTGTTGGAAGACCCAAAAACTGCAAAGTTACTTGCTGATGCATTGGCTAAACAGATTAAAGAAAGCGGGCTGAGAGTGGACACTGTTTGCGCTCCGGCACTTGGTGGACTTATAGCAGGTTTTGCTCTTGCTCAGGCCCTTGATGTACGCTACATCTTTGCTGAGAGAGTTGATGGAGTGATGAACATCCGTCGCGGTTTTGAAGTAAGCAAAGGTGAACGAGTGCTCATGTGCGAGGACATCATTACAACAGGCGGTTCCGCTATGGAAGCGGCAGCAGTTGTAAGAAGTCTTGGCGGTGAGATAGTCGGTGTTGCAGCTTTGGCAAATCGTGGTTTTTGCAGACGTGAAAATAGTGATGTTCAGACGAAACTTAATTGTAAACTTCCTCAAGATATCCCATTTTTTGCTTTAGAAGATTTTACCTTTGAGATGTATGCACCGGAAGTTTGCCCTTTATGCAAAAACGGGAGTGAAGCTATCAAACCAGGCTCAAGAGGAAACTAAGCTATGAAGTATTTTACAGCCCTGCTCTTACTTGCTCTTTCACTCTTTGCGAGTGAATCAAATATTGATTTTTATAATGCCTCGAAGGACAGTCAATTACTGTGTAAAATGACTGCTAACAGCTATTCTATAGTTTCTCAACAAAACTCTTCAATAGTAATTATTAATAATACAGAGTTTTTTAAGATGAATAAAGAAAATAAATATATCAACAGCAGTGGCTGCCACTCGATAAACAAACACGGTACAGGTATTATTTTTTAGCTATTGTTACACACCATAATGAGCGAAGCCCATTATAACGGCAGGGACAGATGTCCCTACAACCCCCTAAAGCTACATAAAACTCGTTTTATGAGATTTTAACTGTATTTTACCTGGCAGGTCATCATTCGCTCAACCAAAACACGAGCGACTTCAAGCTTGCCGTCTACGATTACATTAATAGCCAAATCTTTTAGTTTTTCTCTCTCCTGCGCTGATACAACTTTAACAACCAAGTTTACATCTTTAGTTTGTTCTAGTATCGCTTCACAAATCGAGCGTTTCTTATCAATGTTGTCAAGGGTTACAATAACTGCCGCTGCATTTTCTACATGTAAGGCTTCAACAATTGAACGCTTTGACATATCTCCCAAATAAGCTTCTAAGCCATTATTTAAGGCTTCTTGCACATGTTTTGGATTATTGTCAATAATAATATAATCAACTCCATAATGTTCCAGATTTTGTTCTACAAATTTTCCAACAACACTGTATCCGCAGACAACAACATGGTCTTTTCTTTTGCCCATATCCACAACTTCTGGGATTGTGTTTTTGTCTTTGATAAAAAAGTCGATAATTTTATTTGTTTTGGGGATAAGAAACGGTGCAACAACCATAGAAAAAATCACAATAAGTACTAGCAGTTGGGACAGGTTATTGTCTATTAAACCACTCATGCTTGCAAGGGCAAAGATTACAAAGGCAAACTCTCCGACCTGAGAAAGGGCTAAACCTGTTTTTAAAGAGTCAGGAATTGTTGATGAAAGCTTTACCGCGACTGACGTTATAAGCGTTTTTAAAATCAATGTAAGCAAAAATACAGTCACTATCAGCCCTATGTTATCTCCAAACATCTCAAGATTTATCTTCATCCCTATAACGACAAAGAAGGTTCCCATAAGTATGTCTTTAAACGGCGCGATGTCTGACTCTACCTTATGATGGTACTTTGTCTCAGCGATAATCATACCGGCGACAAATGCTCCAAGAGAATAAGTAAACCCCATGTAATGAGCCAAGAGTGATGCCGCAACAACAACAAATAAAACTGAACCCATAAACAATTCATCAAGCTCAGATGATGCCGAAAAGTGCAACAGCCAAGTTATAACCCTTTTTCCGACAACAAATAAAAGAGCTATAACGATAACTGCACTGACCAGGGTATGATAAAGTATTGTACCCACACTCTCGGTGCCTTCATTTGTCATAATACCTATCAAAATCAAGATTGGGATAACTGCGATATCCTGAAAAATCAATATGCCTGTAGACCTTTGCCCATAAGGTGCGTGTATCTCTTTGGAACTTTTTAAGTAGCTCAAAACTATTGCAGTTGATGAGAGAGAAAAAGCAAGCGCAATTATAAGCGAAGGTATCGGTGCCAATTCAAAAAAGTAATGGGCTATCAGATAAAAAGCAGTAGCACTCAAGCCGACCTGCAAGATTCCGTTTACAAAAATAATATTTTTCATAGAGTTCATTTTTGCCAATGAAATCTCCAGCCCGATGGTAAACATCAAAAACACTATACCGAATTCAGCCATATCGTTAAGAGCTTCTGAACCTGCAAGGTGCCTTAAATCAAAAGCATAAACTATGATTGTGCCGGTAGCTATATAACCTATGATTTGCGATATTGCCAAGCGTTTCAAAAAGATGTTTATAACTGTCGATAAACCTAAGGCGATAATGATAAATAATAGTGCTTGTTCCATAAAATTCTTTCTTTAAATAATTTTCAAGAGTATACCTATTTTAGTACAAGACAAAACTTTAAGCTATACAGAATTTAAGAGATTTTACAATATAATCGCGAATTATTAAATATATTTGAGGTTTATACATGACTAAATTCATTTTTGTTACGGGTGGGGTTTTAAGTTCTCTTGGAAAAGGGATTACAGCTGCTAGTGTCGGCACTTTACTTAAGCACTCAGGTAAAGAAGTGGGCATGTTAAAAATAGACCCCTATATAAATGTTGACCCGGGAACTATGAGTCCGCTGGAACATGGTGAAGTTTTTGTTACAAAAGATGGAGCTGAAACTGACCTTGATATTGGAAACTATGAGAGATTTTTAGATAGTTCATTCTTGAAGTGCAGCAACTTCACAACTGGTCAAGTCTACTCAAGTGTAATTGAAAGAGAAAGAAGCGGTGGTTACTTAGGTCAAACTATTCAGGTTGTTCCACATATTGTCGGAGAAATTGTAAACCGCATAAAACTTGCAGGCGAGGGTCATGAAATCCTTATTGTAGAGCTTGGCGGGACAGTTGGAGATATCGAAGGTCTTCCTTTTATGGAAGCTATTCGCCAAATGAAACATGATGATGATGTAGCCGGAACATTTTTCATACATGTGACACTTATCCCTTACATCAAAGCCGCCGGTGAGCTCAAGTCAAAACCTACTCAACACTCGGTTCAAGAGCTTCGCCGTATCGGTATCACTCCACAGATGATTATCGCCAGAAGTGAAAATGCTCTGCCAAAAACTTTTAAGAAAAAACTCGCCATGAGCTGTGATGTGAGTCAAGACAGTGTTATAGAAGCTCTTGATGCTGCAACTATTTATGATATCCCTATTACATTTTTAAGACAAAACATTTTAAAGCCTATTGCGAAGGAACTAGAGCTTGGCGAACTGAATCCGGACATGGAAAAATGGGACAGCTTAGTTAAAAAGATAGTTCAGCCTAAGAACCGTACCGTTGTTGGTTTTGTTGGAAAATATCTTGCTCTCAAAGAAGCTTACAAATCTTTAACAGAGTCTCTCATTCACTGCGGCGCGCATCTTGATACAAGAGTTGAAATTTGCTGGGTTGATAGTGAAGAGATAGAAGAAAGAGGAGCCGAAGCACTTCTGGGCGATTGTGACAGTGTTTTAGTTGCCGGCGGATTTGGAAATCGTGGAATAGAGGGTAAAATCCAAGCTATTGAGTATGCCCGCGTAAACAAAGTCCCGTATCTGGGAATCTGCCTTGGAATGCAGCTTACTCTTGTAGAGTATGCCAGAAACGTACTTGGACTTGAGGGTGCGAACTCTGTTGAGTTTGATGAAGAAACTCCACACCCGATGGTTTACTTAATCGACAACTTTTTAGACCAAGCCGGAAATTCACAACTTAGAACGCACAAATCGCCAATGGGCGGAACGCTGAGACTTGGGGAATACCCATGTGACACAAAAGCAGGCTCTATTTTAAGAGAAGCATACAGTGGTGCGAAAACTATCCATGAAAGACATCGCCACCGTTACGAAGCAAATCCTGCTTATCGTGAACAGCTAGAACGTGCCGGCATGATAGTAACAGGTGAATCAAACGGTTTGATAGAAACTGTTGAGATAAAAGACCATCCATGGTTTTTAGGTGTTCAGTTTCACCCGGAATTTACTTCAAGACTTCAAACTCCAAATCCTTCAATACTGGCATTTGTTAAGGCTAGTCTCAATTCAGAAGAGTAGATTTGTCTAAAAATAAAAAGGGGTCGTGAATGACTCCTCTCTTAAATAAATCAGATATTTTTGAACTCCTCTCTCAAAGGTTTGAGAGTGAAGACAAAAAGCTCTCACAAATCCCAAATCCCGCCCTACTTCAAGATGCAACAAAATCTGCCAAAAAAATCGCACAAGCTATAAGAGAAAACAAAAGAATAACCTTAGTCGGTGATTATGATGTGGATGGTGTAAGCTCCACTGCCATCATGGTTGATTTTTTCAGACAGATTCCCTACCCGCTTGAAGCAATAATCCCAAACCGATTTACTGACGGCTATGGAGTTTCTCCAAATGTTTTAAACAGAGTTGACGCGGACTTAGTGATAACCGTTGACAATGGCATAGCCGCTGTTGGAGCCGCACAAATCTGCAAAGAAAGAAATATAGAACTCATCATTACAGACCATCACACTCCATCGGAAATACTGCCCGAAGCCTTTGCAATAGTTGACCCGAAACTCTCTACATGTGAGTATCCTTTTAAAGAGATATGTGGAGCGCAGGTAGCTTGGCTGCTTTTGGCACTTGTGAAAAAAGAGCTCAATCTTGCAATCGACATGAAGCAGTTTTTAGATATTTTGGCTATTGCAATCATCGCTGACATCATGCCGCTTATAGATATCAATAGAACTTTAGTCAAAGAGGGTTTAAAACTTATCATGAATTCAAATAGACCCTCTTCTGTCATCATAAGGGACTTTTTAAATAAGTCTGTGGTAACTTCTGAAGATATAGCCTTTCAGATTGCACCGCGCATAAATTCTGCCGGAAGACTTGAAGATGCTTCAATAGCTTTGGAGTTTTTCACCGCCACCTCAACAGCCAAAGCCTATAAACAGTTTGAACTTCTTGGTAAATTAAACGACCTTAGAAAAGCTACAGAAGCTGAATGTACGCAAGAAGCGATGGAGAGTGCCAGCGGTGAAGATGATGTTATCGTTGTCTGGAGGGAGAACTGGCATGAGGGAGTTGTCGGAATTGTCGCGGCCAGACTTGTGGAACATTTTGGAAGACCCGCCATCGTTTTGAGCTGTGAAAATGGAGTTGCCAAAGGAAGTGCCAGAAGTATCGGTGAAGTGAATATTTATGAACTGATTAAAGAAAATGAACACTTGTTAACTAAGTTTGGCGGGCATAAAATGGCGGCTGGTTTAGGGCTTTTGGAAGAAGATATAGATGCTTTTAGAATTGCCATAAACAAAACGGCTTCTAAACTTGACCCTGATGATTTCATCCCTAAAGATACTGTCATGGGAATACTTTCAAGCGATGATATAGATATGGAGCTTTTAAATCTTCTGGAGAGTTTTGAGCCGTTTGGTGAAGCGAACCACCGCCCCAGATTTTTACTCAAAGACGCAGAAGTTGTAAGCATAAAACTGATGGGGGCCGATAAATCCCACTCAAGAATCGAAGTGAGACAATTTCCACATGAGAGAAAAACCATAGAACTCGTAGCTTTTAGAACTGTTTTTGAAATGCCTCAAGATAAAAAAATAACATGCAGTTACACAGTTTCAAAAAACGAGTTTAATAACAGAATCTCAGTTCAATTACTGCTCAATAAAATCTACTGATTATTCCATCTCCAAACTCATAAGAAACATATCCTCTCCGTCCAAAATATCAAGCTCTGTACTTTGGCACTCAGGGCAACAATATTCCAATTCTTTAAGTGTTGATTCTTTTGAACAGTTGTGACACTTAATGACTACCTGCTGGATGTTTATGATAAACTCCGCTTCATGGCAGATAGTTTCCTCTTTAAATGTATCAAATGCAGTTTTTAACAACTCTGCCTCAACTCCGCTCATGACACCTATTTTAACCACCACTTTAGTTACTTTTGTAGCGTTATTTTTAACAGCATTCTCATCACAAGAATCTAAAAGCGACTGCACTATACTGTACTCATGCATCTATATTTCCTTTAATCTTTGAGGTGTTTGAATTGGGCATGTTTTATAAACAAAGGCATGTCTTAAGTGATGAAACGAGCTGTCTTTATCCCAAAATTCTGGGTACATCACTTTCAATTCATTCTCTTTACATGTATTGATAAACTCTTCGTTTTCTTTAAGATAATCTTGTTTTTCATATATAAAGTCATCATAGATATCTTCTTCTTTTATAAGTTTTTTCGTAAAATCTCTCAGATTCTCAAAATAATTTTTTTTTGCAAAAACTTCATCTATCATACCAATCTCTTTTGCCTGTGTTGCATTGATGGGCAAACAGTGCGAAAGTAACTCTTGTGCTTTTTGCTCACCTACTCTCTTTGGCAGTGTATATGTATGATATTCACTTCCGCTAAGTCCTAAGGTTTTATAATGAGGATTTAAGACACTATTTTCACATGCCACGACATAATCACTTGCCAAAGCCAGAAAAACTCCGCCGGCTCCAGCATTTTTATGCAGGGACGCAACCGTTATAACTTCATCTGCAAATAAAACAGACTTTATCAAATCGTTCATAGCATTGATATTACTCCAGCCGTCTTCCCCCTGCTTTTTAGAATCCTCAAGTATATTCAGGTGGATTCCATTGCTAAAAAATTCCTCTGAACCTATAAGAACAATTACTTTAGCACTCTCTTTTAGATGCTCAAAAGCATACTTGAGTCTGATGCACTGCTCAGAACCCATAGCACCATTATGAAAGTTAAAACACAGATACGCCACATCGCCATCTTTATGTGAGCCAATTTCATAAAATGTTTTATAGCTCATGTCAAATATAAGAGGAAGTCTTTCTTCTTTAACGCCTTTGATTTTATCTTTTAAAACATAGGTAGCAGGAAGTTTAAATTTCCCTACTTCTTGAAGGTGGCTTATCCAAAGTGCTCCATCAACAGTGCCTATACAAATAGCTCCATCTCTTTTAGCGATTATCTCTTTTGGATTGCCTTTAAGTTTATCTTCTTGCCATGCCCCATACATGTAACACTCCACGCCAAGAAACTCATCCATAACTCCGGGAAAACTATCGCTCAATCGAATCTTTTTGATAATAGTCTGGCTGGTATCTTTTGTCCAGTTTATCGCCCTGTCATCTTGTGTCAAATAGTGATGCATCTTGGTTTTTAGCTGAGGGACTGGTTTAAACTCTTTGTCCTTGAAGTTTTTGAGTAGCTCTTTGAGTGCTTTTGATGCGGCATCAGCAACCTCATTTCTATACAGAGAAGCTTTTGTAGTATCTCTCATTTCAAATCTTACTTCACTGTAAATATCTCCGCCGTCAAACTCCTCATTTGCCCTGAGGATGACAACTCCCCACTCTTTTTTTTCATCTCTTAGAGCATGGTCTAGTGCGTTATGACCTCTGTCACCTCTTATTCCAGGATGAAGAACAAAGGTAGGTGTTTTTAAAAATATCTCAGGAGGAATAAACTTTTTCAAAAAGGGGCAGAAGATAATGTCAGGCTGAAACCTCTCTACCTCATCTATCATCGCCTTATCATTAATAGCAAACTGCACAGACACAGTATGATTCATATCTTTAAGTTCACAAAAAACTCTTTGAGTAAGAGAATTAAATGCAGACACAAGGAGAAGTATTTTCATAACTCTAACAAATCCGTGGAAGCAACTCGCCGCTTGGAGTGTCTAAAAATCTCTTTGTTCCCCAACTGCTGTTCAAAATTACTTTTTTCAAATGTGCATCTGTTACTTTACCAATAATCGTTGCTCTTGAGCAGTTCTCAAATGTTTTTAAAATCTCTACGGCTCTCTGGGCATCCTCTTTTTTAATCGCAAGTACAAAAGTACCCTCATTTGCCAAAGCAAC
>CALCGG010000012.1 GCA_937900945.1 uncultured Sulfurimonas sp.
TATAATTAAATTTCAGAAGAAGGGGGGATAGTTGCATGAATACAAGATATCGTATTGTTTTTATCATTGCTTTTTTACTTCTAGCACTTTCTGTCAGTTTATCTGTGGTTAATTACTCCATAACTTTAGCGAGTACGCAAAAGCAGCTAAAAAACAGCTCCTTGCCACTGAGTACCGACAACATATATACCGAGATACAAAAGCATATTATTCAACCTGACCTTGTCGCTTCTATGATGGCTCAAGACACATTTCTAAAAGATTGGCTGATTAATCGGGAAGAAGATGGAAAAAGTATTGCAGAATATCTTGATTCTATAAAAAATCGATATGGAATGTTCACCACTTTCTTGGCTTCTGAGCGAACAAGAAATTATTACACTTCTAAAGGTTTTATCGAGAAGATGGATGAAAAAAATCCAACGAACAATTGGTACTTTTCATTTAAACAGTTCCCAGATTCCCATGAGATAAATCTTGACTACAATGAGCATATAGATAATTCCATGATTATGTTTATAAATCATAAAATATTTGACAGTAATTACCATATGATAGGTGCAACAGGGATAGGTTTAAAAATCTCTTATGTTGATGAAATGTTGAAAAGATTTCGTATAGATTATAAATTTAATGTTTTTTTTGTAAATAAGAACGGTGACAATGTTTTATATGAAAGAGGAATAAATAAACTTAAAAATCTCAAAGATAATACAGAGCTTTACAGCTTTGAAGATCAGATACTGGCTAAAGAAAATAATCTTATAAGATATAGTAAAGACGGTGAAGAATATCTGGTAAGTTCAAAATTTGTACCAGAACTTGATTTACACCTTTTGGTTGAAGCAAAGATATCTGATTTTACACATGATGTTATTCATACGTTTTATCTGAATTTGCTTTTATCGTTAATTATATCAATTATTATTGTCATCATTATATTAATATTGATAAAAAGATACAACTCAAAGCTGGAAAATCTTGCAAATAATGATGAGTTAACCGGTTTACCAAACAGAAGAATATTTGATGACAAGCTAAAGCAGGTCATTTTGTTAAATGATAGAAAGCTGTTAGATGTTTCTGTACTATTTTTTGATATCGATGATTTTAAAAAAATCAATGATAGTTTTGGACATAACGTCGGAGATGAAGTTTTGAAAAGAATTGCAGTAATCATGAAAGAAAATGTTCGAGAGAGTGATTTATTTGCAAGATGGGGCGGCGAAGAATTTATTTTCGCTTTTATAGATTCATCTTTAGAAAATTCTGAAATAATTGCCGAAAAATTAAGAAAAAGTATAGAATCTGATAAAGAGCTGCATGCACTTACTAACTACAATGTTACATGTAGCTTCGGGCTCACATCGTTAAAACAAAAAGACACTTTAGAAAGTGTTCTAAAACGTGTTGATAAAGCTTTGTATGAAGCCAAAGGAAGCGGTAAAAACAGAGTGATTATCTCATAAATCAGTATTCTTTTCGATAAATTCTTCCCCTTTTTTACAATCGAGAGAATGTTACAAATGCAGGAGTATAGACAAATGAATGACATATTTATGCCAAAATTTTTCAGTTTGTTAAAAGCGGGGATTTCTAAAGAGCAAATAATATCTGACATATTTGCCGGTATTGTTGTGGGGATAGTAGCTCTTCCTCTTGCCATCGCTTTTGCTGTTGCTTCGGGTGTTTCTCCGGAAAAAGGTTTAATCACGGCTATAGTTGCCGGCTTTCTTATCTCTTTACTTGGTGGGAGCAGGGTGCAAATTGGTGGTCCTACCGGCGCTTTTATAGTTATTGTTTTTGGAATTGTAGAACAGTATGGCATTGATGGTCTGATTATTTCTACTGTCATGTCCGGAGTTTTCTTAATTCTTTTTGGCTTGTTGAAGTTGGGTGCTTTACTAAAGTATTTTCCTCATCCTTTAGTTGTCGGTTTTACAAGCGGAATCGCTGTTGTGATTTTTTCAACACAAGTAAAAGATGCGCTTGGTTTGGATATAGAAAAATTACCCTCAGAGTTTGTTGAAAAATGGAAAGTATATTTTTTAAATTTAAATCATATTAACCTGGATGCGCTCATAATTACTCTTGTAACTATTGCAATAATAGTTTTTTCGGGTAAATTTATCAAAAAAATTCCCGGTTCATTTATAGCAATTATTTTTGTTACTTTTGTTGTTCATCTGGCACATATTCCGGTTTCCACGATAGGGACATATTTCGGAGAGATTTCAAGTGCTATCCACTTTGAGTTGCCATCATTTCATTTGAGTGATTTATCGATATACATTGCACCTGCCTTAACCATAGCACTTCTGGGAAGTATAGAATCACTTTTGTCAGCCGTCATTTCAGACGGTATGATAAGCGGTAATCACCGCTCAAATACGGAGCTGATAGGACAAGGGATAGCAAACATTATAACACCGTTCTTTGGGGGTATTCCTGCAACCGGCGCTATTGCCAGAACGGTTACAAATGTAAAAAACGGTGCAAAAACACCCATAGCGGGAATGGTACATGCCATCACTTTGCTGCTGATTGTTTTGTTTTTTGGGAGCTATGCCAAGCTAATCCCCATGCCTGTTCTTGCAGGCATCTTAATAGTTGTGGCATACAACATGAGCGAGTGGCGTTCATTTATCTCTATAATTAAAGGTTCCCCTTTTGATATTGTGATTTTACTCAGTACCTTTTTCTTAACAGTGTTGGTTGATTTGACGGTAGCCATAGAGGTCGGTGTGGTTCTATCCTCGCTCCTGTTTATGAAAAGGATGTCTGACATCGCAGATATCCCACTGCAAATAGAGAGTGATGCGCTTGAAGATTATTCAAAATTGCCAGAGGGAGTTCATACTTATGAGATAAGCGGACCATTGTTTTTTGGTTCGGCAAAAAGGTATGCGGAAACCATAAAAGATATAGGAAATAATTCTAAAATTTTGATTATAAGAATGAGATACGTCCCATTTATTGACTCAACTGCAATCCATAATCTCAAAGGCTTGGTAGAGATATTGCACACCTCCGGAGTCACATTGGTGCTCTCAGGAGTAAGCAGTTTAGTGTTGAAAGATTTAGATAAATCAGGACTGAGTGACATGTTAGGTAGGGAAAATATCTTAAGTTCGTTTGATAAAGCTTTGGTTCATGCTAAAAGAATAGCTTGATTTTTAAATTTTCTGTCATGAAACTTGTACCATTTACACCGTTTTTTATTTTTTATTGAGTAGATGTTGTAAGTGAATTTTCGGCTGCATTCCTGACACTCAAATGTAGCACGATTTTTAAATTTGTTGTAATTTACAAATAAAAAGTTTCCTACTTGGTCCCCTTTTTTGTAAAGTATTTTTTCATTTTTTGCATACGCTTTTTCAGCTAGCAAAGCATCTTCTCGTTGTTTTACCAGCCAAGTCGGTTCAGCATCTTCCTCAAATTCATAGTCTATTTTATGCTCAGACATTAAAAAGGCATCTTTGCCATGACAATATCATCGCTATCTACATATTTAGCGCAGTTAATCCCGCCTAGATTAACACATGTCTGTTGCCATACGGGAGAGTGCCCATCATTATTTTCGTGAAGGTAGCCTTGTTTAAACATAAGTGCATGTGCATATTCATGTGCTATGACGCTGTCAATGATATAGTCCATGCTCTCTTTCATCACCTTCTTGTTGAGATATATCTTTATTTCGCCATTATGGTATGAAGTAAGACCGTACAGCCTGCCTTTGAATTTGTCTGTAACGATGAGTGGGACTTTAAACGTGAAGCCGTAATGCTGATACATGTGCTTAAGTATTTCTTGCTCTTTGTTCGAAATCAGCTGTTTGTAGGTGTCGGGAATGTCACTATGTTTATAAACATAGCTCTCGTAATAGTTTTTTGCAAGTATCAAAATCGCAATGAGCATGACACTTAAAAAGATAAGTTCTAATTTTTTTTTGAACATCAGTCAATTAGCCTATAGCTCCCGCATTAGCATGTGAAGCACATACTAATGATTAAGAGTTCGCCGTTATAGCATTTGCGATTCTAAGCAAAGTCTCATCTCTGCCTAAAATTGCCATGACACTGTCAAGACCGGGACCGGAGAGTTTGCCTAAAAGAGCGATGCGCAGAGGCTGTCCTATTTTTCCAAAACCGATTTCCATTTCATTCACTACTTCTTCCATCAGTGTATGATAATCACTTGGAAGGTGAAGCTCTTTTGAGGTAGAAACTTTAGCTCCAAATGCATTTAAGATAGCTACAGAATCAGCTTTAAAAGCTTTTTTAACAGCTTTTTCATCATAAGAAGTCGGAGTTTGGAGTATCTCTTTGATAAGCTCAGCCATCTCTTTTATAGTTTTGGCTCTGTCTTTCATCTCATCTAGGATAATTTCTTTTTTGTCATGTGAAGTCAAAATCAAATCATAATCAGTAAGAAGTTCAGCAAGGTCACTGTTTGAGCTATTTTTGATGTAGTGAGAGTTGAGCCAGTCAAGCTTCTCCGTGTTGTAGATCGATGCTGATTTATTGATATCTTGCGGATTAAAAAGTTCCTTCATCTCGTCCATTGAGAAAATCTCCTGATCTCCATGACTCCAGCCAAGGCGAACCAAAAAGTTTAGAAGTGCCTGAGGCAGGTACCCCATCTCTTTATATGCCATCACGTCTGTTGCGCCATCTCGTTTGCTTAGTTTTTTCCCCTCATGATTATGAATCATAGGTACATGATAAAAGCTTGGTATATCAAAGCCAAGAGCTTCGTAAACAACTATCTGTTTTGGCGTGTTAGAGAGGTGGTCATCTCCGCGGATAACTTCATTTACACCCATCAAATGGTCATCGATGGCTACAACAAAGTTGTAAGTCGGCGCACCGTCAGCTCTTGCGATTACAAAGTCATCCAAGATATCCTGTGCTTGAAAACTAACATTTCCCTTCACTCCGTCTTTTACAATTATCGTTCCGCTTTGAGGAGCTTTTATACGGATAACAGGCTCTACACCCTCCGGCGGAGTTCCGGTAAAATCGCGGTATCTTCCATCGTACATGGTTCTTTGTTTGTTTGCCATCTGAGTTTCACGAAGTTCTGTGAGTTCCTCTTTTGACATGTAGCATTTGTAGGCTTTTCCTTCACTGAGAAGTTGCTCTATGTACTTTGCATAAATTTCATCTCTTTGTGACTGGTACGTTATTTCGCCGTCATGCTCAAGGCCGAGCCATTCAAAAGCATCTAAAATAGCTTGAGCCGCTTCGGCTGAATTTCTGGCTTTGTCGGTGTCTTCTATGCGAAGAAGAAATTTTCCATTATTTTTTTTAGCCCAAAGATATGAAAAGAGAGCAGTTCTAAGACCGCCGATATGAAGATAGCCTGTAGGACTTGGAGCAAAGCGTGTAACAACCATGAAAAGCCTTTGTATTATAATAGTGCAATTTTAGGCAATCATTGGTTAAAAGCTGGTAAAATAGCCAATTATTTTTTATGATTCCAAGGACTTACATGTATAAAATTTTTCTTGCTCTTTTGTTTACTCTTTCGTTGAACGCCGAAATAGTGGATGGTGTCGCTGCAGTTGTTAAGGATTCCGCTATAACGCTTTATGATATTACAACTGAGATGCAAACTTCTAAGGTTGAAGCTAAGCAGGCTTTAGATATTTTGATCCGTAAAAAACTTGAAGAGATAGAGGCTAAAGAGAGAAAACTTACTGTTACTTCGAGTGAAGTTTATGACGACATTAAAAAAGCTGCAGCTGGCAATAACATGAGTGTCAATGAATTTTATGATGCCATCAGAGAATCAAACGGGCTCACTTCCTCACAGCTAAAAGAGAAAATAAAAGAGAAGTTATTAAGTCAAAAGCTTTATGCTGCAATAGCTTATGCCAGCATGTCAGAGCCAAGTGATTCTGAAATAAAAGAGTATTATGAACTTCATAAGGATTCTTTTATGCATCCAAGTTCATTTACAGCTACTGTATATGTTGCAAAAAATCAGGCAAGTTTGCAGTCAAAAGTAGACAATCCAATGTTTTACTCTCCGGAGATACAGTCAAAAGAGGAAGTGTTGCAGTATGATAGAATCTCGCCGGAATTAGCAGCATTGCTTGAAAAAACACCGATAAATTCATTTTCGCCAATTGTTCCCAATGGAAAGAATGGATATATGAGCTTTTATATCAAGTCTGTAAAATCAGCAGAAGAAACCGGAATCAGCGGTGTTAAAAATGAGATATCAAATCTTATTATGGCGGACAAAAGAGAGCAGGTTCTTAGCGATTATTTTGACAGACTTCGAAATAATGCAGATATTAAAATTATAAGAATGCCATAATAGAGTTCTTACAGAACTCTATCTGTCTTAAATAAGACAGACTTTAGTGCCATAGCGGCTAGCGTAGTAAAATGGGCTTTGCTCATTTTATGTTCTAATATTATAAAACGATGTTAGTCGTCATAACTTGCAAGATTGTTATGAAGAATGATTTTATTTAATATTTTTGGATACTCTTCACCAATCTCGGAGTATTCACAAAGTTCGTTTAGGGTGTCCTCAATACTGCATTTATTGAGTCTTGCTTCCCTAAACTCCTTATAAGCAGTTCCAATAGCAATAAATTTATAATAATTTCTCACACTTTCTTCTATCGTATCAAACTTTTTAAGCCAAACATTTTTGTTTTCACCTGCTACTATTCTTGGCTCATTTTCATCTATACTATGTACCCCGAATATGTTGTTTGCTTTTATGAAAAATCTTGAAGTAGCCCATGAACTCTCCAGTGCGGCTTGTGCCAGTGTTATGCTTTTTCTGTGCGGCTTTAATGCAGAGAGGAGTTCTTTATCTGTTTTTGCCTTGTAAAAAGTTTTCAATTCTTTGATTTTTTGTAAATTTTTGCCACTTTTGATATCTTTTGATATCTTTTCATATTGGGTCATAAGTTCCCCGTGAACTTTGTCTACTGCCGGAACAAGAAGATGAAAAAATCGTTCTTTTTTCTTTGCCACACTCATTTTTACCGGAACAACACTAGCCATATATATTTTCTGATTGCTGTTTTTCAGTGGTGCAAAATCAGTTATAAACAATATGGATAGTAATAAAAATAACTTCATTAAAAATCTCGAACAACTTTATAGGTTGGATTGTCAATCTCATGTGTACAGTATTTGCCGGCATTTTCCAGTGCCGCGATACAGTCATCACTGAGATGTCTCAGCTTTAAAACTTTTCCGGCTTCAACATATTTCTTAGTGAGTTTATCGATGGCTTCTACACCGCTAGAATCCATTACTCTTGTGTTTGTAAAGTCAATGACCACATTTCTGGGATCATTTTCTATATCGAAAATATCATTTCTAAACTGTATGGCTGAGCCAAAAAAGAGAGGACCTTCGAGTTCATAAATTTTTGTACCGTCTTGTTCTAGTCTTGTTTTTTTAGAGATCTTCGCATGTTGGTATGCAAATACTAAAGCGGAGATAATTACACCTGAGATAACGGCTATCGCTAAATCTGCAAAAATTGTAATGATGGTCACAGCCACTAAAATGAACACATCAGGCTTGTGCATGGATTTGATTCTGCTGATACTCGCCCATTCAAAAGTGTTCAATGAGACAATAAACATGATTCCAACTAGTACAGCTATAGGGATAACATTTATGATATCTGAGAGAGAAACGACAAAGATAATAAGCAGGATTGCCGCAACTGTGCTTGAGAGTCTTGTGAGCCCGCCTGATGTAAAGTTGATAATAGACTGACCAATCATAGCACATCCAGCCATTCCGCCAAAAAGTCCACATGTAGTGTTTCCCACGCCTTGCGCTATACACTCTTTATTCGCGCTTCCTCTTTTGCCACCCATCTCATCTAGAACCGAAAGAGTTAAGAGAGATTCTATTAAACCCACAAGAGCCAAGATAACCGAGTAAGGTAAAATAACCATGAATGCATCAAAGCTTAGAGGGACATCTGGGAATGAAAAAGTTGGTAGTCCTCCGCTGATATTTCCAAGGTCTGAAACAGTCTTTGTCTCAAGTCCTCCAAAATATGCGATGAGCGTTAAAACTATGATTGCTACAAGTCCTGCCGGTACAGCTTTCGTATATTTAGGAAGAAAAAACATGGTCAGCATGGTTATAATAACCAAAGCATACATGATGATATTTGCACCTTCAAAAAACTGAAATTGGCTCATGGCGATAACAACAGCCAAACCATTCACAAAGCCAAAAATAGCAGGTTGAGGTACAAACCTGATGAATTTCCCCAGTTTAGCAAGACCTATGGAAACTTGAATGAGCCCCGTCAGTATTGTTGCCAATAAAACATATTCTAATCCATGACTTTGGGCTAAAGAGACCATAACTACAACCATAGCTCCGGTTGCACCACTGATCATTCCGGCTTTACCGCCTATGAGAGCTGTAATAAGCCCTAAGATAAATGCAGTATATAAACCGACAAGTGGACTAAATCCTGCAACTAAAGCAAAAGCGATAGCTTCTGGAACAAGCGCAACGGCAACTACAGTTCCTGAGAGAATATCATTTTTTGTGTTTGATGTATCATAATTTTTTAATGTAAACATTCTTTTCCTAATGTATTTTTTTTCTTGCAGTGAAGAAAGAGAGGAGGGGGCATAACGGCTAAAACTAGCCGTTATATTTTTCTAAATATTTTGTATTGAAGTTATTGTTGATAAAATCAGGATTACTCATCATTTTTTTGTGAAATGCTATTGTGGTTTTTATACCAGTAACACTAAACTCACTTAATGCTCTATGCATTCTAGCAATTGCTTCTTCTCTGGTTTTCCCATAAACGATTAGCTTGCCAATCATAGAATCATAAATCATAGGTACAATGTATCCTGCATGAACATGTGTATCCATACGAACATCTTTACCACCGGGAGCTATCCAAGAGATGATTTTACCAGGACTTGGTAAAAATTTAATAGGATCTTCTGCAGTTATACGACACTCAATTGAGTGGCCTTTTAGTATGATAGTATCTTGAGCCGGAAGTTCTTTTCCTTCAGCTATCTCTATCATCATCTTTACAAGGTCTAAATCACTGACCATCTCAGAGACAGTATGTTCCACTTGAAGTCTTGTATTCATCTCCATAAAATAAAAGTCAAGATTTGCATCGAGTAAAAACTCAAACGTACCTGCACCTTCGTATTTGATGAATTTAGTAGCACGAACAGCCGCATCCCAAAGTCTTTCTCTGACTTCTTGTGTAAGAACTACAGCAGGTGATTCTTCTATAAGCTTCTGATGACGTCTTTGCATAGAACAGTCTCTCTCACCGATGTGAAGAACATTTCCGTGTGAATCAGCCATAATCTGAACTTCGATATGGCGAGGGTCTTTAATGAATTTCTCCATGTAAATAGTTCCATCACCAAATGCAGTTACAGCTTCGCTCTCTGCCGCAAGAAAAGCATTTTCTAAATAGCTCTCCTCTTCAACTACACGCATACCGCGACCGCCGCCACCTTGAGCAGCTTTGAGGATTACCGGATAACCAACAATTTTTGCTCTTGCTTTAGCGTCTTTCATGTCACTGATTGCACCATCACTGCCCGGAACAACAGGAACACCGGCAGCTATCATGACATCTTTAGCTTTTGACTTATCACTCATAAGAACCATAACTTCGGGAGTCGGCCCAATGAATTTAATGTTATGATGCGTACAAATTTCTACAAAATGTTGGTTTTCACTTAAAAAGCCGTAACCAGGAAAAATTGCATCACACTGACTAATCTCAGCAGCCGAGATAATAGCAGGAATATTCAGGTAACTCTTACTGCTTGGGCCATCACCAATACAGATAGCTGCATCAGCAAGTTTTAGGTACTCGCTTCCCCTGTCCGCAGTTGAGTAAACAGCAACAGCTTCTTTGCCCATCTCTTTAATAGTTCTAATAGCACGAAGAGCAATCTCCCCGCGATTAGCAACTAGGATTCTTTTTATTTCAGCCATAACGCTATATCTTTTCTACTATAAATAAAGGCATATCGTATTCAACTGCCTGACCATTTTTGGACAATACTTCAAGTACTTTACAGTCAAAATCTGCTTCAAGTTCATTCATAATCTTCATAGCTTCTAAAATGGCAACAACCTGACCTTTTTTAACTATGTCACCAGCTTTTACAAATTCTGGAGAGTCTGGAGATGGAGAAGAATAGTAAGTCCCTACCATTGGAGAAAGAATAGCGTCACCAGCAATCACTGCTGATGGTGCAACTGATGCAGCTAGAGCTGCTACCTGTACCGCTGCAGCTGCCGGTGCTACTGCTGCAGCTATCGGTGCCGCAACTAAGCCAGTAGTTTTTTCAAGTTCAATCGAAAAACCTTCTTTAGTAGTGATTTGTATGCGAGATAAGCCGCTTTCGTCAAAATCATTCATTAACGCTTTGATTTGTTTTGTATCCATGGGTAAGACTCCAAAATATATAAAAATTTTGCGGTATAATACCATAATTATAATTAATACATATATTGTATAAGCTGAGATATGATGTTAAATTTAGATAAAAAGAGCGGTAGACAAGATGTTGAGTGATCAAAATTTTATAAATATAGCGGTAGAATTGGCAAGTGCTTCAAAGTGTGTATCAAAGCAAGTCGGCGCTGTAATTGTAAAAGACGGCAGGATTCTCAGTACTGGTTACAACGGTACTCCTGCAGGCTTTACAAACTGTTGCGATCATTGGAATCATGAGTACACATCAGAGCATCATGAATGGTCAAAAACTTATGAAATCCATGCAGAGATGAATGCAATAATCTGGGCTGCAAGAGAGGGGATTTCAATTGATGGCGCAACGATTTATGTAACACTCGAACCTTGCAGTGAATGCAGTAAAAATCTTATAGCCAGCGGTATAAAAAGAATAGTGTATGAAAAGCCGTACGAACATACTCACTCGGATGTAATATCAAAGTTTATAAAAGATAATGGAGTGAGTATTGAGAGGCTTGTCAGAAAAACTCTAGCTGTTTAAAAAGTCGGCTATGAGACTTGAGGGTCTTGCTATGATTGCTTTGTCGCCTTTGATGATTACAGGTCTTTCAATCAGCTTGGGATTTTGAGCCATAGCCTCTATAAGTTTTTCTTCATCCTGTTCTTCTTTTAAATTTAATTCCTTGTAAATATCCTCTTTTGTTCTCATAAGTTCCCTTGCACTTAATCCCAGCATTTTTAAAATATTTTTGATTTGTGCTTTGTCCGGCGAGGTTTCTAAATATCTGATAATATCTTTTTCACACTCTTGACTCTCCAGAATACTTAAAGCTTCACGAGATTTTGAACATCTTGGATTATGCCAAATAGTAACTTTTTCCATTTTTTTACCTTTTTTTTATGTCATTTTACACTATAATTGCTATAAATCAACGAAAGGGCGGGAATCTTTAAGATGACACAAACAAGTGTTTATACAAAGTTGGCTGATTTCGGAAAAGAATTGTTAAGTAAAACATCCGTGATAGAGGGCTTACCACACATATCCAAATATGTAAAGGATGTTATTGGGGCTGAGAGGTGTTCTATATTTATTTATGACACAGTCAAAAAGGAACTTTGGACAACCTTGGCAGACGGTGTTGAAAGAATCATCGTGCCATCAGACAAAGGCGTAGTCGGAGAGACAATCAAGCTTAGAAAGGCCATTATAGTCAATGATGCGTATGCAAATCCGCTTTTCATGTCGGAGATAGATAAAAAAACAGGTTATACAACAAAAAATATAATAACCGCACCCATTTTTAATTCTAAAAAAGAGGTTTTTGGAGTTTTAGAACTCCTCAATAAAAAGGATGATTTTTTGGATGCAGATGTCAAATATATGACTTTTTTTACACAGTATATCAGCGGTTTTTTAGAGTTGGTGAAGACCTATGACGAGATAGATGAAAGTCATAAAAAGGGTAAAAAATAGGACATATAAGTCTAAAAAATAAAACTTCATCAGAGATTCTTTCATGGTTTGAAAGTCTACATGTAGAGCAAGAAGAGATACTTGAAGTTGAAGTTTTAGACTCTGATATTGAGCATATAGGATATAAAGCCTGGATTGATATTGCTCAACTGTTTTTTATGAAAATGTTAACTCCGGTGCAGACAGACAAAGAAACTGTCTTGTTGAGATTTTATAAGCTGAATCTTGAGAGTTCGTTTCATAAAAGTGAAAAAAGCAGTGAAAAATACGGTACCCAGAGCGAATTTTTCAACATTGATAAAACATCCGAATTCAGTTTTTTATATCACTACCAAAAAGCGTTAAAATTCGTAGATATTGATAGCAAAAATCGAATTCTAAATTTAGGTATCAATAAAGCAGACGAGTTTAAAGTTATAAAAGAGTTAATCTCTGAGGATGATTTTAAGGCGAAAGAATTTGTCGGAATCGACTATTCAGAGTCGGCAATAGAGTATGCAAAAAAAGATTTTCCAGATGCAAATGTTGACTTTATCTGTCACGATATAAACAGGCTTGATGAACTCTCCCTTGGAAGATTTGACCTCATCATTTCCATTGGAACCTTGCAAAGCTCTAACATAAATTTCAATGAAATGTTCATGTCGTTATATCAAAACTATTTGGAAAAAGGGGGAGCCATAATCCTTGGCTTTCCAAACTGCAGATGGATTGACGGTGAGATGATATATGGAGCAAAAGCACCAAACTACCCTTTTTCTGAGCTGAGTTTGGTTTTAAAAGATATCCATTTTTGTAAGAAGTATCTTCAACAGAAAAAGTACAGAGTTACAATTACCGGTAAAGATTATCTGTTTTTGACTGCCAGAAAGATAGGATGAGTTTTTTATAAATGAATTGATAAAATATAAGAACGTATTTAAATAAGTGAGAGGTGTTATATGATTTATGAATTATCAAATCCGGTTACAAAAACTTTGATTACATATTTAAGAGAAGAAAAAAGTGATGCGATTCGCTTTAGACATACGGTAGCAGAACTTACAAAACAGCTTGTTTATGAAGCACTCAAAGAGTTTCCGCTAAAGCAAAAAATCATAACTACATGGCAGGGGGAAGCTAGCTTTGGTGTAGTCGATGAAGAAAATCTAATCGTAGTCACAGTTTTAAGAGCCGGCATGCCAATGCTCGATAGTGTTATGGAACTTCTGCCAAATGCCACGGCAGGATTTTTAGCGATGAAACGGGATGAGATAACTCACAAAAGTGTGCTTTACTACGACAGGCTTCCAGATTGCAGAGGAAAAACCATTCTTTTAGTTGACCCAATGCTCGCAACAGGCGGTTCAATGAGCGATGCGCTGGAACTCATAAAGGGAAGAAATCCTTTAAGAATAATAACACTCAATATAATAGGTTCACCCGAAGGTCTCAAAGTTGTGGAGTCTGCTCATCCAGATGTTGATATCTTCATTGCACAGATTGATGAAAGACTAAATGATGACAAGTTCATAATCCCAGGACTTGGCGATGCTGGGGATAGGTCGTATAATACATTTTAAACATTAAACTCGGAAATCCCGATTTTTCTATCAAGTCTACAAATTCTTACAACCTTATGTTGAAAAAATAATAATTAATAGAATAATGGTAATTAACTTGATATTTATACTAAAATAATA
>CALCGG010000013.1 GCA_937900945.1 uncultured Sulfurimonas sp.
ATAGGTGAAGATGATTTTTATATAGATTTGCTTTTTTATAATCGTAAGCTCAAAAGATTAATTGCTGTGGATTTAAAACTTGGTAAATTCAAGTCAGAGTACAAAGGTCAAATGGAACTTTATCTGAAATGGCTGGAAAAACATGAAAAAGAGGAAGATGAAAACAGACCTCTAGGAATCATCCTTTGTGCAGATAAAAATGAGGAACAGATAGAACTTCTCGAACTTGAACAATCAGATATACATGTAGCAAAATATTTAACAGTATTACCACCAAAAGAACTATTTGAACATAGGCTGCATCAAGCAATAGAAAATGCAAAACACAAATATGGACAAGTGAGTGTAAAATGATGCTAGATAAAACCATAAAATACCTAGGAAACTTTACAGCTTTCATACTAGCTATTTTAGTCTTGCTTGTAGTATATGATGCAAGTGCAAGGTATCTTTTTTCCGAAGGCTCGACAGCACTTCAAGAGTTGGAATGGCATCTTTTTGATGTTGTGATTCTTTTTGGGATAGCTTATACTATGAGAGAAGACTCACATGTAAGGGTTGATATCTTTTATGCCTCTTTCTCTCCTAAAACAAAAGCTGTTATCAACATAATCGCTTCGCTCTTTTTTATCTTGCCGGTTTCATTTCTCATCATCTATATCGGGATAGATTTTGTTGCTATGAGTTTTACTCAACATGAAACATCATCAGACCCAGGCGGACTTGAATATAGATTTTTAGTGAAGTCGCTTATGCCTCTTGCATTTATATTTTTATCTCTGCAGGCACTTAAAGATGTTAAAACAAACTATCTCTTGTGGAAGTCACTATGATAGCTTTGTTTATGTTTGCAGTTGCACTCTTTTTACTTCTTGTCGGGATTCCTGTTGCCTTTGCTTTTGGCGGGGTGGCTATCATCTTTGCTTTTTTGATTCCTCATCTTGGCTTTGATGTTTTCTCCATTTTGCCATTTCGCATCTACGGCATCATGTCCAACACAACCCTCATGGCAGTTCCTTTATTTATAGCGATGGGGCTGATTTTAGAAAAATCACAAATGGCAGAAAAACTTTTAGTTTCCATGAGTGCACTTTTTCGCTCAACCAGAGGCGGTTTGGCTGTGAGCGTTGTTCTGGTTGGAGCACTTTTAGCAGCTTCGACGGGGATTGTCTCAGCTTCTGTTGTCATGATGAGCGTGATAGCACTTCCCCTCATGCTAAATGCCGGCTACGACAAAGGTTTGGCAAGCGGAACCATAGCCGCAAGTGGGACGCTGGGTCAGATTATCCCGCCATCAATCATACTTATTGTTTTAGGTGATGTGATGAGTGTCAGTGTCGGTGATTTGTTCAAAGGAGCCGTTCTGCCGGGGCTTGTTTTGGTCGGTTTATACATAACTTATATCTTAATACGCTCTTTTTTAAATCCATCTATTGCCCCAGTTGCACAAAATCTTAAAAGTATCTCTTTAAAAGAGATAATCTTTGCGATAGTCCCTCCACTTTTATTGATGTTTACAGTTTTAGGAAGTATATTTGCAGGTATTGCATCTCCTACGGAATCAGCTGCATTTGGAGTGATTGGCGGGCTCATATTATCGGGATTTAACAAGTCGATATCCTTTGAGATGATAAAGTATGCCTCCCTTGAGACTGTAAAACTAAGCGGCATGATTTTTATGATTCTCATCGGTGCCACAGCTTTTTCACTTGTTTTTAATGAGCTTGGCGGTTCAGATATCATCTTGGAATTTTTTAGTGAAGATATAGGCGATGTCTGGGTTTTTATAATTCTCTCCATGCTAAGTATATTTATACTCGGATTTTTTATAGATTTTTTGGAGATAAGCTTTATTATAGTTCCAATTTTAGTGCCGATTATGGCAGCGTTTGGGATAGACCCGATTTGGTTTGCAGTTCTTATAGCACTGAATCTTCAAGCCTCATTTTTGACACCGCCATTTGGTTTAGCGCTCTTTTTCTTAAAAGGTGCAGCGGGAGATAAAGTTAAAACTATTGAGATATATAAAGGTGTCATCCCTTTTATACTTTTACAACTTTTAGGGTTGGGATTGGTTATACTTTTCCCAGATTTAGTTTTTGCATTTCTATAGGAGAGTGTTATGAAAGATATACTTTATGCCCCATGGCGGGATGAATATGTTACAAATCAGAAGATAGAGGGTTGTGTGTTTTGTCATATAAGCTCTCATGAAAATGACGACGATGGCTTACATGTACTCTACCGAGATGAACATTGTTTTTTAGTTATGAACAAATACCCTTACACTCCCGGTCATTTTATGATAATTCCACATGTACATACTGATAAACTTGAAGATTTGCCAAGTGAAGTTTGGCTTCACATGAGTGCTTTAGCGCAAAAGGGTGTCAGACTTTTAAAAGAAGGTATGAATGCTCGGGGCGTTAACATCGGTATGAATCTTGGCATTGCCGGTGGAGCAGGGATAGCTGAACATATCCACATGCATTTGGTTCCGAGGTGGGAAAGAGATACAAATTTTATAACTTCTATTGCTGATACTAGAGTGTATTCTACGGATTTTGAGAAGATATATCAGAAAATGAAAAGTTTGATTAATAATTATTTAGTTGACTAAAGTTTTAAAAGATGTAAAACTAAAATAGTTTTCTAGTCAAGTAAAGAGTGCTTGGTTATTTTTCTTTTTTTCTCGTCAAAGTAAAAGCAAACACACCTATAATAGCTAACAAAAGAAGTGTTCTTATTGTCATGGTCAGTACATCGGCTTCCATTTTAACCCTTTTTTGATAATAATTTATTTTTTGTAATTTGAATGATTATTTGTAAAAATGTGGATGGGGTGAAGGGATTCGAACCCCTGAATGCCAGTACCAAAAACTAGTGCCTTACCGCTTGGCGACACCCCAATGTATTAATTCGGCGAAATATTAACATAAAAAACTTAAAATATATTTTAATCTACCATAAGATATACTGCTTTTATGAAAAAAACTTTTATAACAGACCTTGACCATACCTTTTTACGTACAGACTTATCTTTAAGTACTTTTACCCAAAAGCAGTGGAATGAGAAATCTAAAGATAATTTTTTAAGTGTTGCAACGGCGCGTACTTACAAAAAAACAGAGCAGTTTTTAAAAAATATACATATCAATATTCCGATGATACTCCTTGATGGTGCATTGATCGCTACTATGGATAAAAAAATCATTGACACCAAGTTTATAAATAAAGATATTGCAGACAGCATTATAGATGAAGGTGCCAAGTTTGGTATTTATCCATTTGTTTTGGCACTTGGAGATAAAAACCTTAATGAAGTATTTTTATACTCAAGCACTTTAAACAAACATCAGGCAGAGGTTTTAAAGCGCTACTCAAAAGATGACAATCTCGTGGAGTCTAAAAACATCCGTGGCATGGATGATAATTTTAAAATTGTCTACATGGGTGAGGAGGTGTTGCTTCGCGCTCTAGCCTTGGAATTGGAGAAGATTTTTGGCAATAGTTTGAAGTTTATTCTCGCCCCTGAAGCGTATGTCGGATGTTATTTTTTGACTGTACTACATAAAGATGCAGACAAATCTCATGGGATAATTACAGTGAGCGAGTACAGTGGTTTTGATTTAAAAAGACTCACTGTTTTTGGAGATAATTTCAATGATTTAGGGATGTTTGAGTTGGCTGGAACTTCGGTTGCCATGGCAAATGCACAAGAGGGTGTGAAGCAAAAAGCTGACATCATTCTGCCCCATACAAACGATGAAGACGGTGTGGCAAAATATTTGGAGAGTTTAAAAAATGGATAGAGAATTGAATAAAAAATCAAGCTTTTTTCCTATGATTATTATAGGAATATTATTTTTCATATTCGGCTTTGTAACATGGCTCAACGGTTCGCTTATCCCTTTTTTGAAAGTGATTTGTGATTTGAATGATTTTCAGGCGCTCTTTGTGAGTTTCGCTTTTTATATCGCTTATACTGTCATGGCTTTGCCTATGGCATATTTACTTGAAAGAACAGGATATAAAAACGGCATGGCGATAGGTCTTGGGGTCATGGCAGTTGGAAGTTTACTCTTTATTCCCGCAGCCCTCAGCGCTGAGTATGCTATATTTTTGGTGGCACTTTTTACACTTGGAACAGGACTTACCATACTTCAAACCGCTTCAAATCCTTATGTTGTTTTAATCGGACCAATAGAGAGTGCAGCGATGCGGATAAGCATCATGGGGCTTATAAACAAAGGTGCAGGAGTTTTGGTGCCCCTTATTTTTACGGCGTTGATTTTATCAGGAATCGGCTCAACCGATAACCTCTCAGCGCAGGAGATTAACAACTTGGCAGAGCGTTTGATAGAACCGTATATTGTCATGGCAGTTGTGCTCATTGGGCTTATAGCTCTTGTGAAATTCTCTTCACTTCCGGAGTTGGAATTTGAGGTTGATGAGGAAAAAGATGCACAAAATATATTTGCGTTTCCCCGTGTTGTCTTGGGCGCTTTGGCTTTGTTCTTTTATGTAGGGGTAGAAGTTATAGCCGGAGATACCATAGGTTTGTATGGACAGAGTTTAGGACTACAAGGTGCTACGGCGCTGACATCTTTTACTATGATTTTCATGGTTTTTGGATATTTGGTCGGAGTATTTTTTATACCTAAATATCTTTCTCAGGAAAAAGCTCTTGTCGGCTCAAGCCTGAGCGGGATTTTGTTTTTACTGGGTGTGGCTTTTAGCTCAACGACCGACATGTGGATATCTGAAATGTTGTGGGGATGGAGCGGCATATTGACGCTTCCAAACTCCATAACTTTTGTAGCACTTTTAGGTTTTGCAAATGCTCTGGTTTGGCCGACAATCTGGCCTTTGGCAATTGAAGGTTTAGGTCGCCATACCGCAAAAGCAAGCGCGCTGCTTATTATGGCAATAGCCGGAGGAGCAGTTCTTCCTTTGGCATTTGGCAAAATAGCCGAGATAAGTCAGAATATGCAGATTTCATATCTCTTTGGTATACTTTGTTACTTGGTTATTTTGATTTATGCCCTTAAATGGCATAAAATGGAGTCTTGGAAATGATAATTCATAAAACACAGATACTCTTTTTTTTATTTCTACTGCTTACGTCGCTATACAGTGCCGACTACAATCAAACACTCACAAATGCGGATACGAAAACCTATAAAGAATTGTTAAAATCTCTTGCTTCGAATGAGGTAAACGACGAAACGGTGCTTCAAAAAGCACTTCTAGAAAAGCTCATATCTCTTGGCTCTGCGAAAGAGAGCCCCGCCGTCTCAATTTTAGTACCAAAAAATCTCAATGATTATTTTGATTTATTTGAAAAATATTTACAGGATAGTGTACAAAAAGGGATTTTAGTAAAAAAAATAGCACAAATAGAAAATAAATTAAAAACACTCAAACAAGAGATAGCCACTTCAGATAAGAACAGAGCTGCTTTTATGACATTACAGCTTCAAGACGCTTTTTATTCTAAAAATGCAAAAGTGTACAATAAGCAGCTTGATACTCTTTTAAAAGATATGAAACAAACTTCTGACTTTCTTATCTCTTCTCTGAAAAATATGGATTTTACTCAAAAAGAGATGCTAAAAACTATAGAGACATATAGAAATGATTCTGCGAAAATTAAAAATGAGATTACTAAATTAACCGTAGAAAAAGAGCGTTTAGAATTATTGGGAAATGTACTTCGTCTTAATACCACTATTAGCTTGATAGATGCAAAAAAAGATGAGTACAATCAAGTTATTTTAAAAATTATTACATTAAG
>CALCGG010000014.1 GCA_937900945.1 uncultured Sulfurimonas sp.
GGAACTGGCTTTTGCCATGAACCGTTTCAGAGGTTTCGATGTGATACAGAAGAAATAAGAAAAATGAAGATTTATTTCTAGGAATCATTTTTATTATTCCATAGTTTCTTCATAGTTTTCATGTATACTTCTCTACATGCATACATAAATAAAAAGAGGGCAGTAAGTTTATACCTATATTTCTGCGTTTTGAAGCTAAATTAAAAGGAATTATTTTATGCCTCTTCAATTTAAAAAGTCCTATAGATTTTGGTCATATATTACAGTTATTATCGGACTCTTATTGAGTATCTTCAGTGGATGGTTTACTTATAACTACTATCAAGAAAAAGAGCATGTACGTTTAGAATCGTCAAGTAAGGAAATAATTATCCTCACAAAAACTCGTATGGCAACATATGAACAAATTCTAAGAAGCGGTATTGCCCTTTTTCATTCTTCAAGTAGTGTCACTCGCGATGAATGGGCAATATTTGCGAAAGAACAGAAACTCGACAAATATTTCAAAGGAATTCAGGGCTTTGGCTATTCTGAAGTAGTTTTGCCCAAGAACAAACAGCAATATGAAGAGCATATAAGAGAAGAGGGCTTTGCTGATTTCAAAATATATCCAGATGGAGAAAGGGAGTTGTATACCTCCATAGTATATCTAGAGCCATTTGACGAGCGTAACAAAAAAGCCTTTGGTTATGACATGTTCTCTGAAGAAGTGCGCGCAGATGCGATGACAAAAGCGATGCAAAGCGGTGAAGCTGCACTCTCAGGTAAAATTACACTTGTTCAAGAATCTTACAAAGATATTCAGCCTGGGTTTTTGATGTATTTGCCGGTATACAAAAAAGGCTCCAAGCTAGATTCCCCCCCCCAAGATAGGGCTTTAGCAATTCAGGGTTTTGTATATGCAGCATTTCGTGCAAACGACCTTATGGATGGTATTTTGGAAGCAATATTTACCAACATAGATTTTGAGATTTACGATGGTGAAGTCGCTACCAAAGAAAACATGCTCTATGACTCCAAAACTAACCATAAATATATAAAACTCTCAAAAGAAACAACTATCACAATAAATCAGCACACTTGGACCCTTCTATTTAGGACAAACAGCGTATTAGAAAGTGAAAATATTTACATTATTTTTCTTATTCCAAGCCTTGTCTTGATACTCACTCTATTGCTCTTTTTGTTGATTAAAACAAAAGAGATTGAACAGCAGCATACCAAAGCCTTGTTCAGTGCAATGGCATATAACGCAACGGATGCCATTATTATATTAGAGAACGATGGAAAGATTGGTTTTTGGAACCATGCAGCGGAGCTTATGTTTGGGTACTCTGAACAAGAAGCGATAGGTGCTGCTATGGAGAGGCTCATTATTCCTAAGGGTTTACGTGAAAAACATGCCCAAGGTTTTAAAAAATTCTCGCTTTATGGAAAAGGAGATATCCTCGGCAAGACTATTATTTTCCCTGCTCTAAGAAAAGACGGCAGTGAGTTTTATACGGAACACTCTATCTCCGCCATCAATTATAATGGAAAATGGCAGGCGCTTGGCGTGATTCGTGACATTACTGAGAGGAAAGCGGCTGAAAAAATCTCTTCTCGCATGGGTTCACTTCTTGCCCACTCATGGAATGAGGTCTGTATATTTGACGCTAATTCCTTACGCTTTATCGATGTCAGTGCTCGTGCACAGGAAAATCTGGGTTACACGCTTGAAGAGTTTAAAAAGATGACCCCTATGGATATCTGTGAAGATTTATCTTTAGAGAACTTTAAATCGATGCTCAAGCCGCTGCAATCCAAAGAGGAAGAGGAGATCTCTTTTGAAGCAGAGCATCGACGCAAGGACGGGAGCAGCTATCCGGTCGAGGTGCGCCTACAGCTTTTAGCTAAAGAGTACCCACCCGTATATATGGCAATTACTCAAGATATCAGCGAGCGTAAGAAGTATATTGAAGATTTGCAATATAAGGCTCTTTATGATGAGTTGACAGGCTTGCCTAACCGCTATGCATTGTTGGAAGACCTTGAAAAACAATGTGAAATTGCAAAAGAAAACAGGACACAAGTGGCGGTCTATAGTATCAAAACACTCAAGTTCAACGAGATCAACGACATACTAGGATACGACAGCGGCAATAAAATATTACAAGAGATTGCAATACGCCTTAAAGATTCATTGGCAGAAAATACCTTAGTGGCACGCAGCGGGGACAATATCTTTTCTCTTGTAGTCTCAGACATGGATAATGAACCAATAATCTCTTTTTCTGAACAAATTAAAACGTTGCTTCAAGAACCGCTAAATTACAGCGAAATAGATATTGAGGTAGAGTTTTGTATCGGGCTTGCCTTATATCCACAACATGCAGATGATGCACAACAGTTGTTGAAAAATGCAGATAACGCTATGCAAAGCGCGAAAAAAGAGGGTGTTATTTTCAATCTTTATATTCCCGAAGATGCTGCTGCGAATTTGCAGAAGATGAAGCATCATGGAGAGTTGCGAGCGGCGATTGAAAACAGAGAATTGGTTTTGTATTACCAGCCGCAAGTCGATATAAAATCAGGACGCATTGTAAGTGTGGAAGCCTTGGCACGTTGGCCGCATAAAAAGTATGGGATGGTCTATCCAAGCATATTTATCCCCATCATCGAACAATCGACACTGATTTACCCTTTTACCAAATGGGTGCTTGAAGAAGCAGTGCTGCAGCTGAGCCGCTGGAGGGATGAGGGAATAGAACTTTCCATCGCCGTCAATCTCTCTGCAAAAAACCTCTTAGATGAAAGCCTGCCAAACTATATTGCCGATTTGCTTCGTGTGCATAAGGTCGATGTTGGGAAGCTCTCTCTGGAGATTACGGAGTCGGCGCTGATGACACGACCTGATGAGGCTATGAAGATTATTACTCAACTCCATGAGATGGGTTTTCGTTTATCTCTTGATGACTTCGGTACAGGATATTCCTCTCTCTCTTATCTTCAAAAGCTCCCTATTCATGAACTGAAAATTGATCAGTCTTTTATATTTGGATTTCTCAATAATGAGGATGATGCAGCGATTGTACGCTCTACTATAGATTTGGCGAACAATCTGAAGTTGATAACGGTAGCAGAGGGTGTTGAAAACAGAGAGGTTTATGAGATGTTGGCAACTCTGAACTGCAGCATCGCTCAGGGCTACTATATGGCAAAACCATTATCCATAGAAAACTTGACTCTATGGCTGAGAGAGTCGCCGTTTGGTCTTGGGGATTTGGTATGAATATAAAAAATAGCTCTGTTTTTTTATGAGCAATTTTTCCTCGTTCCCAATGTCCTCATTGGGAATGCATACAGCGATGCTAGCTGTAAAAACAAGAGATATAAAAGTATACACTCCCAAGCTGGAGCTTTGGAGCGAGAAAACCTACAATTAGATGTAAACATCTTTTCTATGAGCAATTTTTGATATCAGCATCAGCTCGTCTTCTTGATAAAACACAATTCTATAGTCCCCAATTCTTAATCTGTATGCACCATCAAAAGGTGTTGTTAATTTTTTTATCTTTGTCATAATTGGATTTGATGCAAACTCTTCTATTCCATCAAGTATATTTGAAGCAATAGATTTATCTAGCTTTTTAAGTTGCTTCAGTGCTTTTGGATCATACTCAATATTATAAGCCAAGTTCTGCTCTTACATCTTTGTGCGAGATAGTTTTGAGTGTGCCCATCTTGTACTCTTGAACCGTTTTAGTAACAGAAAGTGTGTCAAAATAATCTTGCAATGCTTCTCTGATTACTTGAGTTTTTTTCTTCCCAGTTTCATATGCTACTAAACCCAGCTCTTCTATTAGATTTTCTTCCAAAGTAATTGTCACTTTCTTGGTCATGGTGATACCTTCTTGTATATTTACCATATTTTACCATACTTTTAATAAAGTAAAATCATTACTACCCTTTTATGTCTTTCAATTTTTATTTTTCCATAGTTCCTCCATATTTTTTCTGTATACTTTTCTATAAATTAGTTTTTAAGGTGGTTTAAAGTGGTTGATACGGTTTTATTACGGATTGCCAAAAGTGCAATTTTGTCTCAGTTTGATAA
>CALCGG010000015.1 GCA_937900945.1 uncultured Sulfurimonas sp.
AAATTTATCTCGGTAAGTATCTTTTGAGCAGAATAATGTTTTGATACGTTTTGTAAGTCGACTAATGCCATGTAGCTTCTTTAATTCCCTAAAACAGGGTTGTGTTATGAATCCGCATTTTAGCGAGTCTATAGTTAGAAAAAGCTTTTTATACATGTTAAGTCCAAAACTACTCCGCTTAAAAAAAGCTAAGTTATAATTCGCATTACTAATAAATGAGGAAAAATAATGAATGGGAATTTAACAGCTTCATTGGACTCTGAAGACTTGATTATGAAAGCTGACCATCACTTAAGTGATCTTTTGAGAGATGCATTTCATCATACAGATAAAGAACATGCAGTCGTAGTATATGACACTGATTGCATGTTGTCAAATATTTTAGCAGAAGCGTACAAGCGCTGTTTGCCTGATGCAGTATTTATCGATTTTAACAAACATGAACCTGAAAAAATACTGGAAATACTTGGCAAGCTTCGTGCATCAGATTTGGTTGCATTAGTCCAAACAACACATTTTCGTCTTAATGCATTTCGTATAAGAGTTGAGTTATTTAAGCGTAAAATAAAAGTGATTGAGCATCCGCATCTTAGCCGCATGTCTGATGAAGAAGTACCTTACTATATAGATTCACTTGCGTATGATTCTAACTATTACCGCGGGGTAGGTCGTGCACTTAAGAGTAAAATAGATAACGCGACCTCAGGTGTACTGGACAGCGGTGGGGAATTTTTGGTTTATGGTTCACCCTTTGAACTCGCCAAACTCAATATCGGGGATTACTCGGAAATGACAAATATAGGCGGTCAGTTTCCTCTTGGTGAAGTTTTCACCGAAGCAAAAGATTTAACGGCACTCAATGGACGCGTACGGATTTTTAGTTTCGGTGACATAAATTATCGGGTAAACTATCCCAAAATGCCAATCACTCTCATCATACAAGAGGGTCAGGTCGTAGATTGTGAAAATTCAACTCCGGAATTTGACCACATACTTTCCATGATACGCGCTGATGAAGGTGTAGTCTGGGTGCGTGAACTCGGTCTTGGTCTCAACAGAGCATTTAGCAAAACACGAACAGTTAGCGACATAGGCACTTATGAGCGTATGTGTGGTGTTCACTTGTCTTTAGGTGCAAAGCATGGATCATACGGCAAGCCCGGCTTTAAACGCGGAGATGGCAAATACCATGTAGATGTTTTTGCTGACACACATAGCTTCGCACTGGGTGATGAAATAGTCTATAAAGATGGTGGCTGGGTTGTTTGAGCACATAGATAAACTGTCATAATTAACAGACAATTCATTTTCTCCATAATTCCTCCATAATTTTTTTATACACTTCTTTACATAAATAAAAAAAAGAGGAGTGGGGAAATGTTTCTTACTAAATATAATCCATTAAGAGAGTTAAATGAGTTGGAAAGGAAAATGGTCGCTGGTTTTCCATCTTTTAGTGCTGGTTTTCCGTCTCTTAGTTTTGAAGGTGATTTGTTGGGATTTTCGCCGGTTGTAAACACAAGAGAAGGTGAATTTGCATATCATGTTGAAGCAGATTTGCCTGGCGTAGAAAAAGAGGATATAAAAGTAGATGTTAAAGACAATATTTTAACCATATCTGGAGAGCGAAAGCATAAAGAGGAAGTAAAGAGAGAAGATTACTATAAATTAGAGAGCAGCTATGGTAAGTTTGAGAGAAGCTTTACGCTTCCAAAAGGTGTTGATGCTGAGAATATTCAAGCTGTCTCTGAAAAAGGCGTGCTTGAGGTAATTATTCCAAAGCTCAAAAGTGAAACAAAAAAATCTAAAAAAATTAAAGTGAAATAATTTCATTAAAAAAAAGGACTTATTATGAAACACTCACCGTTACTATCATTGTTATTATTACCGGTACTGGCAAGCGCTATAACCCTCACTGAAGTTGTGCAAAAAACGATTGAAGCGCATCCGCAGATTCAGATAAAAAAAGAGGTGTTAAACAGTGAGAAAGAGTTGCTCACTGCCGTTGAAGCCGGCTATTTGCCATCAATTGATTTGGCATATATGGTTGGTCCTGAGGCAACAAAGACTATAGCAAATCAACGAGACCAAGAAACTCTGATTCATCAAGAAGCTTCGATAACTTTAACAGAACATGTATTTTCCGGTCTGTCTACGGTAAATGGTGTTAAGCAACAAAAAGCACTTATCTTATCTGCGAGTGACAATGTGCAAGAGAGTGCTAACAGTTTGGCACTTGAGACAGTTAACGCATATATAGATCTGCTTAAAAAGAAAGAGTTACTTGATATTTCTAAAGAAAATGTAGCTGTACATAAGAAATATCTTGACCAGATAGGACAAAAAGTGGAGGCTGGTGTCGGGAATCGCTCTGACTATAAGCAGACACTTTCCCGTTATGAAAATGCACGGAGTGTGAAGGAATTAACAGAGCAAAATTATATTAACTCTATTTCCAGTTTTAAGCGTATCTATTTTGGCGATGAAACTCCTGCAGATTTAGAAAAGCCGACTGTAGGCAGTGAAATTTCAGCTACTATGGATGAACAGGTTGCAATAGCCCTGCAGAACAATCCGACCATTCATATTTCACAAGATGATATTATGGTTGCTCAGGCAGCCTTAAAGCGTTCAGATGCAGCGTTCTATCCAAGTGCTGATATCCGCTTACAAGCTTACTGGAATAAAAATGTCGATGGTTTTTCTATTCACGGAGATCATCCGGATTATGATGACGAAGCAAATGGGTATAATGCACTTCTTATCTTGAAATACAATATATTTAATGGCATGGCTGATTTAGCGCAGAAGCAAGCGAATCAGTACAGATTGCTTAAACAACATAGTACGCTCGCAGATGCTAAAAGCTACATAACAGCTTATACGCAAATTGCATATCAAACATTCGAATCAACGAAAAAACAGCTAGAATATGTAGAAAAAAATATTAAAGCGAGTGCCGAAACGTTGACTGATTATCAAAAAGAACATGAACTAGGACGAAGAAGTATCATTGACCTTTTAAATATTGAGCTTGAATACAATACTGCTAGAAACAGTAAGGTCACAGCTGAATATGACCATATACTTTCTTATTATCAGATATTATCATACTCAGGGAAGCTTCTGGAACAAATGAATGTCGTCGTTAAACAATAAGGTTCATGACCCTATATTAGAATGCTTGGTGATTTTCACCAAGTTATATAACAGGCCTTTTAGTGCCGAAGCTTTGGTGGCGGATCTTCCTGTAGAGCCTGGAAGAGCCACACCAAAGCTTTTTTCGCTTGGCTCAGATGGTTCAAAATCTGCTTTTTTTCGAGCGGCGAAGCGTGCCGGATTTAGCTCTAAGTTAGTAAATTACTCATTTAGCGATATATCTCCTCTTCTTTTACCGGTAATCTTGGTTTTAAAAGGTGATAAAGACCATGAAAAAGCTTGTATTTTAACTGAAATAAGTCCTGATAAACAGTATGCAAAAATAATTTTGCCAGAAGTAGCGGAGGGTGAGAACTGGTTAAAAGTAGAAGATTTAGAAGCAGAATATACCGGCTTTGCATTTTTTCTCAAACCTGAGCATCACTTTAAAGATGCCCATAGAAAAATTTTAAAACATGAACAGCATCATTGGTTTTGGGGAACGCTCTCTTATTCAAAAGATGTCTATTTAGATGTTATTATTGCCTCATTTTTAATAAACCTCTTTGTGATGGCAACACCTATTTTCACGCTAAATGTATATGACAGAGTAGTGCCCAATAATGCCATAGATACTCTGTGGGTGTTCGCAACAGGCATCATAGTGATTTATGCTTTTGACATGACATTAAAATTTTTACGCGCCTATTTTTTAGAAAATGCAGCTAAAAAAAGTGATATCATCATGTCCTCTATCATCTATGAACATGTGCTCAATCTCAAAATGGCTTTAAAACCTCATTCTGTCGGCTCGTTTGCAAGCAACCTCAAAGATTTTGATTCTATTCGAGGTTTTTTCACGGCATCCTCCATTGCAGCAATGGTTGATTTGCCTTTTACTATTATATTTTTAATTGTTATTTATATCATTGGTGGAGATTTAGTCGCAATTCCTATAGTCAGTGGGTTGATTATTATCATATACAGTAATATTGTTGAAGCACCGATGAGAAAAAGTATAGAGAGCACTTATGAAGCTTCAGCACGCAAAAATGCTATTTTAATAGAATCGTTGAGTGCTTTGGAAACAATCAAAGCGCTTGGCATCAGCGGGCACTCTCAGTGGAAGTGGGAAGAAGCTACCGGTGATATGGCAAAAAAAGGTCTAAAATCAAAAACTTTGTCTAACTCTATTTCTACATTTGTAAATTTTATTGTTCAACTCAATACAGCAGTCTTGATTATTGCCGGTGTATATGCCATAGGAGATAAATCCTTAAGTATGGGTGGACTTATTGCACTTGTCATGCTGGGCTCCCGCACTCTTGCACCTTTAGGACAAGTGGCGGCACTCATCTCTAACTTTCAACAAACCAAAACAGCCTACGATGCAATCAATAACATCATGCAACTCGGAGTTGAGCGGGA
>CALCGG010000016.1 GCA_937900945.1 uncultured Sulfurimonas sp.
ATGAGAATAGCAGTTGTAGGTCTTGGCGGAGTAGGCGGTTATATAGCGGCGAATTTGGCAAAAACTTCTCATGAAGTGGTAGGTTTTGCAAGAGGCGAGCATTTGCAGAAGATTCAAGAGAGTGGTCTTAAAATCATTGAAGATGAAAACTCGTGGAGTGCGGCATTAGAAGCAAGAACTTTAGATGAAGCGGACGGCCATTTTGATATTGTTCTGTTTTGTATAAAGAGTTATGATTTAAAAGAGTCGTATCAAGCTATCTCTTCACATGTGAACGCTCAAACGATTGTGCTGAGTTTTGCAAACGGAGTGTCTCATGGTGATGAGTTACGAGAACTGAGTACATGTACAGTTTTGGATGCTTGTGTTTATATCCTTTCTCACATAGAAGAAGCTGGGGTAATCCGTAAAAAAGGGAAAGTTTTTGCTGCCGTCTTGGGTGGAAATGATAGAGCGGGAGCTGTAGTAAAAGATGTTTTTGACGAAGCAGGTTTGCGTGCGAAAATCTCTGGAGACATTAAAACAGATATTTGGAAAAAGTACATATTTATCTCAGCTTTTGCAACACTAACCAGCTATTATGACAAAAGTATAGGCTATGTTTACGAGCATCATTATGACGAGGTAAAAGCTCTCTTGAACGAGATAGCAAATGTCGCACATGCAGAGGGGATTGAGATTTTTGATGAGGTTCAAAAAGCTTTGGATATTGCAAAAGGTCTGCCTTATGATTCATCCACTTCCATGCATCTTGATTTTGTAAATAAAAAAAGAAACGAGCTTGAAACATTAAGCGGTTTTGTAATAAATGAGGCTAAAATACGCGATATTAAAATTCCATATATGGAAAAAATGTACAATCAATTAAAGGAGTTGTCATGACAAAAAAAAGAGTAGTATTAGGCGGCGGATGTTTCTGGTGTACCGAGGCAGTCTTTGTAAATGTGAAAGGTGTATTGTCCGTTGTGAGCGGATATACAGGGGGGAAAAGAGCTAACCCGACTTATGAAAATGTTTGCACGGGAGCGACCGGACATGCAGAGATAATCGATATAGCATATGACGCAGATGTGGTTAGTTTGAGTGAGCTTTTAGATATATTTTTTGCAGTTCATAATCCGACAACACTCAATGCTCAGGGTGCAGATAAAGGGACTCAGTACCGCTCAGTTGTTTATTATGACAGTGATGAAGAAAAAGAGCTTATTTTAAAGGCTATTGATAAGGCTCAAAAAAACTACAGTGAAAAAATAGTTACAGAAGTGAGTCTATTGGGTGAGGTTTATCCTGCTGAAGCTTATCATCAAAACTATTACAACTTAAACTCTTCACAAGGGTATTGTCAAGTTGTAATCGCTCCGAAGCTGCAAAAGTTTATGACAAAATTTCCTCAAAATTTGGGATAACTACAAGTCTTTTAGTATACATGGAACATCAGTTGAATCTTTAATATGCTCAAACTCATCTAGCTCGGCATTTACAGTTTCTGCAAATGTCTCCATGCTAGCGTTAAGCTGCGCTTGAGCTTCATCAACAAGTTTTTGTTGAGTTTCTTGAACATTTCTGAATTTCTTCATTGTTTTAAGAAAAAAGGATTTATCTTCCGTTAGTAAAACAATCTCATCTTTTTTAACCCATTTTCTTTGTGTTTTTCCATCTTTGGTAAATTCAAAAATTACATTATCGCTATTTTTTATTGCAATATATTTAGGTACCTGAAAACCTAAAAAACAGGACATTGGAATATCTTTATTTCGTTTAATTACATAATACATATTACAAGTATATAATAATTATTTCGAATAATGCAATATAGTTTTAAAATTATGCTAAACTTTTTCCTTAACAAGTACTCGTAATAGGAGATAATATGAATCACATGTACAACTTAGCAATTATAGGGGCTGGACCAGCTGGCATAGCGACAGCAGTTGAGAGCTATTTACAAGGTATCAGGAATATTATTTTACTGGAAAAAGATGTAAGTCACAACTCAACAATAAGAAAATATTACAAAGATAACAAACGTGTGGATGTAGACTGGAAAGGTCAAAAAGTTGAGCTTGATGGAAGAATTTATTTTGTAGATGGAACGAAAGAGACAACTTTAGATTTTTTTGATCAAATAATCGCACACCACTCCGTTGAACTTAAAACACATGTGGAAGTACAAAGCATCGAAAAAAAAGAAGATGAATCCGGAGAACCGTTTTTTGAAGTCTTTATGGCCGGCAAAAGCATCATAGCTAAAAATGTAGTTGTAACGATAGGCAGGATGGGCAAACCAAATAAGCCAAGCTACAAAATACCGCCTTCAATTAAAAAGCAGGTAGCCTATACTTTAGACAGCTGTGTGGGAAATGAAAAAGTTCTTATCGTCGGCGGCGGAGACAGTGCTGTTGAATATGCAGTTGACTTGAGTGATAAAAATGATGTTTCTATCTGTTACAGACAAGAAACATTTATGCGGGCAAATCCTACAAACCAGACCAATATATCAAGTGCGATTGAGAACAAAGAAGTCAGGGCGATATTGGGCGTTAATATTGATGGTTTAGAAGAAGATAATGGCAAAGTAAAAGTTATGTTCAACGAGATAGAGCCGGAGCTTTTTGATAGAGTCATTTATGCTATCGGGGGAACGACTCCGAGTGCTTTTTTAGCAAGTTCGGGTATAGAAGAAGTTGACGGAAAGCCTGTACATGATGATAACTATGAAACAAATATTAAAGGTATTTTTGTAGCTGGAGATATTACGCAAGAATCAGGGGGAAGTATAGCTCTTGGACTTAATCACGGGTATGCGATTGCCTGTCATATCGAAGGCAAGATTTAGATTTTATGCGTTGCTAAAATAGATTTGTCTTTTTCGCTTATAACACCATCGGGTGTTGTGAGCAGTATCTCAACTTCGCAGCTAAGATATTCTGAAGTTGTGAGAGGGGTAAAGTTTTTATCTTCAAACGCTGACTTCTTAGCATTGTAAATAATCTCTTCTATCAATGAATTTGTAGCAGATGAAGAAGTTGATGAACCTCTTAACTTGTTTTCAAGATAGATGTTTACGGTTGCAGCTATTTTTTCATTTAAAAGAGGATGTTTACTAAGCAGAGTAGCTTTATCTATAGTTCTTTTTGCTTCTAAAACTTCTTGAATTGAATCACGGGCAAGTTGTATTAAAACAGAACGAGACATCTGTCACCCTCCCCTACAATTAAATTATTTTAACACATTATACCAAATTTTGTTTTTCTTCTTCTTTTTTTATTTTATAGTTATTTATAAGTTTTATGGTGATCATAACGCTTATAACCTGAAAAAGTGCAGCTAGAATAAAAGCATAATAGTGAAGGTTGTTTATAGATTGTGCATTGTATGCAAGTGTCGCCATTGCAATAAGCAGGGTTAATGGCATGGAGTGGCTAAGTCCCATAAGGATAGAATCAATCAGTCCAAGCTGCTTTATAAAAACCAAGGAAGCCAGTACCCTCATAGCAATCATAGCAAGTGCAATAATTACAGCTTTCGCTATCAGTCCATCCATTTCCAGTGCATCTAGATGAAATGAAGTCCCGATATGGATAAAAAAGATTGGTATTAAAAATCCAAAACCATAAGATGCCAATTTTTCCGGTAATTCGTGTTTGTGCTCAAAAAATGTCGGTATAAAGATACCTGCAAGAAAAGCTCCAAAGGCAAGCTCTAGATTTAAGTACAGCATTGCACCGACAAGCAGAAAAAATATTCCCATAGATAATCTTATGTCCTGTTCTTTATTGTCCTTATGAGGCATGAGTGCAGTTGAGACTTCTGGAAACCACCAAAATAAAAGCTGCATGACACGAAATAAAATAAACATAAAAATCAAAAACATTATCAGCGCAGATATAGTTTTTAAAAGTCCCAGTCCGAAGCCTGATTGCAGTGCTGCCGATGTTATGGTTAAAAGACCGATACTGACAACTTCTCCTACTCCGCCGGCAGTCATAGAAAGTGTAAGCCACGGAGTTTTGCCGTACTCTTTTGAAAGGGTTGCAATAAGTCCGACAGAAATAAGCGGTAACAGTACAATAAAGATTTTCCCAAGATCCAGATAAAACGATAAAGCAATGGAAAATGCGTAAAGAATAAAGGTGTAAAGGAGCACTTTTTTCATGATATGAGCAGGAGTTTTTATAACATTTTTGAGATTGATCTCAGTTCCCGCTATAAACATCAGATACAAAAAACCAAATTCGGCAACTATATTAAAAAGGTGCTCGTCATGTAAAAAACCGATATATCCAAAAATTGAACCCAGTATAATCTCTATCGGAGTTGTAGGAAGTTTTAACCGTTTTGCAAAAAATGGAGAAAAGATAATTATCAATGAAATAGTAGTTATTAAAACAACATTTTCGTTTATCATTTATTTTACTTTTTTGGCGACTTCAAGATTTAAAGATTTTAACATCTCCAAATCTTTACTCATAACTCTGCCATTTGTTGTTAAATAATTTCCAATTACTATTGAATTGGCACCGTAGGCAAAGATTTCTTCCTGTCTTTGTCCAAACATCAGTTCTCTTCCGCCTGCGACCATAATACGCTGGGCATTTGGAATGGTTTCTCTTGTCAGCTTTACAAGTTCTAAGGCTTCATCAACACTTAGAGGATTCGGTTGTAATTCCAAAGCTTCATTGTGGTGATAAAAGTTTATGGGCACGGATGTAGGATTTAGAGAGTTGAGTGCTTCGAGCATTGAGATTCTGTCTTCCTGCGTTTCGCCAAGACCGAATATACCGCCGGTTATCAGAACCAAACCGGCTTCATTTACATTTTGACAAGTCTCATATCTTTCATCCCAAGGATGCGTTGTACAGATTTGAGGATAAAAACCTCTCGATGTTTCCAAGTTGTGATTATAGGCTTTGATGCCGGCATCTTTTAAAACTAAAAGCTGCTCTACAGTGGCAGTTCCGTTACATGCAATAAGTCTAAGCTCTGGTGCGACTTTTGTGACTTCTTTAGCTACGTCACAAACAAATTTTAAAGTTTTATCAGTTATTCCTTTATCGGCTGTAACAAGGCAAAAGCCTAGAGCTCCGTTATCTCTGGCAGTTATTGCTTCTTGTAAGATTGCATCCATAGGTTTTTGTTTGTATCGTGCGATGTCAGCTTTGTATCTGACACTTTGAGAGCAAAACTTACAATCTTCGTTACATGTTCCGCTGTTTATATTGCAGATTGAACATAAAAATATCTCTTCATTCATCATTTTTCATCCTCTGATAAGAAAAGTTTTTATACTTGAATTTTAAATCTTTTTCTTTTTTTGTATAGTAGGTTAGCAGAAATTTATCATCTGCAACTTCAAGCATAGCACATTCAGAAAATGGTTTGTTTCGAGCGCAGCTCTCTCCGGGATTTAAGTAGAGAGTTCCGTTTGCAGTGAAGTCCTCTGAGAACTCATGTGTATGACCAAATATAATCACTTCACAATCGGCATTCAAGTGAAAAGGGAGATGCATGAGTTTAAACTGAGTGTTTGCCAGTTTAAAATAGTGAGGTTCTTGAACTAGGTTATACTTTTGATGATGTTCGCACAAATGGGCATCGTTATTGCCGTACACGGCAACATATCTAAGGGAAGAATTTTTAAGTAATTCCAGCACTTCAAGTTCTACTATATCTCCGGCATGGATTATAAACTCTGCACCTTCATTCTTTAGCATATCTATAGCTTCTTTAGCTTTTTTGACTTTCGTATGCGTATCTGAAATGATGCCTATTTTCATGACTATTCTTTTGCTACTTTATCGAGCTTTGAACTAAGTAGACTTTGTTTGAACATAACTCAGCTCACTTCTCTGGGAGTTCTGGCTTTACACTTAACACACTCATAAACATCTTTGTTTCTATATACTCTCTCGGCAACAACGCCATTACATCCATCTTCTTTACATTTTATAGTTGTCGGCTCAAATTTACTGATAAATTTACATGTAGGATAATTTTCACATCCCCAAAAAGCTCCACGACGAGATTCTTTCCAAACAAGTTTTCCGCCACAATCAGGACAAGGAATCTCTGAAGTTTTAGTTTCGCCACCTTCCATACTCTTAGTGTTTTTACACTCAGGATATCCGCTGCATGCTAAAAATTTTCCGTTGCGACCATTTTTTACAATCATATCTTTGCCGCATTTTTCACACTTCTCATCTGATGTCTCAACTTTAACTTCTACTTTGTTTCCGTCTTCATCAACCTGTTCTGTGTATTTACATTTAGGAAATCCGCTGCAAGCTACAAAGTTTCCAAATCTGCCTGAACGAAGTAGAAGTTCTGAATCACATTTTGGGCACTTTCTTCCAAGCGGTGTAGCTGTTTTTAAAGATACTATTTTTTCTTTACCTTCTTCAATCTGCTCCATAAAAGGGAAGTAGAAATCACTTAAGAGCTTCTGCCAATCTACATCGCCTTCAGCAACTTCATCGAGTTTTTCTTCCATGTTCGCTGTAAAAGATACGTCTACTATATTGGCAAAGTTTTTCTCTAAAATGTCTATTACAGTAAAAGCTATCTCAGTCGGGATAATCTGCTTTTTTTCTATAGTCACATAAGTACGTCCGCTTAAAGTAGCAACTGTCGGAGCATAAGTAGATGGACGGCCAATTCCTTCTGATTCAAGTTTTTTAATCAAAGAAGCTTCCGAATATCTAGCAGGCGGCTCTGTGAAATGCTGCTCCGGTTTTATGCTTTGAATCTCGATTTTTTCACCCTCTTTGAGAGTCGGAAGAAGTTTGTCTTTGTCTTCGGTTCCGGTTAGGGCATAAAAACCGTCAAATAATAGCTTCCTGCCGCTTGCTTTGAATGTGCTTGTTTCACCTACAAAAGTGATGCTTTGCTGCTCAAAAAGCGCATCATTCATTTGACAGGACATAAATCGCTCATAGATAAGACGGTAGAGTTTAATCTCATCAGCTTTTAAAAATTTCTGTGCAATTTCAGGTGTAAAGTCAAGCATAGTAGGGCGAATCGCCTCGTGCGCCTCTTGTGCACCTTTTGTTTTTTTAGCATAAACTTTCGGTTCATCCGGCAAATATTTTGCACCAAATCTGTTTAAAATTTTTGTCCTGACAGCCTCAACAGCTTCGTGTGCCATGTTAAGTGAATCTGTTCTCATGTAGGTAATAACACCCGAAGTTCCATCCGGAGTTTTTACACCCTCATAAAGACTTTGAGCCACCATCATAGTTTTTTTAGGAGTAAACCCCAGTTTACTTGATGCTGTTTGTTGCAAAGTTGAAGTCATAAAAGGCGGCGGAGTTGAACTTTTTCTCTGTTTCGTTTCTATTTGAGAAATAACAAAAGAGTCAGCTTGTACATTTTTTACTATTGCATGTGCTTCATCCGTGTTTGCAATTGAGAGTTTTGACATTTTTTTGTCATCATAGATAATCAAGTTTGCTTCAATATCTTTTTTGAACAGAGTGTCTATAGTCCAGTATTCTTCAGGTATAAAAGCTTTAATTTCCCGTTCTCTGTCAACAACCAGCTTGAGAGTAGAAGATTGAACACGACCGCCTGAGAGCCCTTTTTGAATCTTTGAACTTAGAAGCGGGGAGAGTTTGTATCCAACAACACGGTCGAGTAAACGGCGAGCTTGTTGCGCATTTACCATGTCCATGTCAATCTTGCGGGAATTCTCCAGTGCATGGTTTATAGCAGTCTTTGTTATCTCATGAAAAACAATACGGGGAAGTTCTTCCGGGTCTCTTTTTATCGCATGTGCAATGTGCCAGCCTATAGCTTCACCCTCGCGATCCTCATCGGTTGCGATATATATAGTATCAGCTTTTTTTGCCAATGCATTGATTTCTTTGACGGTTGCGGCATTTTCTTTTGCTACGCTGTAAGTTGGTACAAGATGATTTGTTTCTTCATCTATAGCAATTCCAAAACGAGATTTTGGCAAATCTCTGATATGCCCTTTAGAAGCAATGACCTCATAATCTTTACCTAAAAAGTTCTTTATGGTCTTTGCTTTAGCGGGTGATTCGACGATAATTAAGTTCAAATAGTTTTCCTATATATAGTAGTATACTTTTTTTAGTGTCGGAAGTGTATCGAAATTTTTTAAATAAAATAAATGCCGCGGGTGCGGAGGGTAGATTTTTGTATTAAAGTCCTCTTGAGTTCAGCCCTTTTGTCAGAGCATCATTTATGTTTGATTTGTAATCTGGATTTAATTCAGCCAAATTTCTATCTATATAGAGTATCAGATGTTTATTGGTATGAGGATGACGGCAGATAGTCATTAAAATATCTTTGTATATTTCAAAATCAGGATGTGCTCTTAAGCCGAGTTTTTTGTGTATATTTCCATGGTATTTGATAATCAATTCAAGAGCTTCTTTGAGTTTATGTTTATCTGATTTCTTATCTTTTATAATTTTTATGAGGGACTCTAAATCTGTTTTCATTGGATCGATTGCAGGGGTTTTAGCTGTATGCTTTTTAAGTGTTTTTTGTTTTTGATGCTTTTTTTTATTTCTTGATGGGATAAGCATTAAAAAAATTAAAACCCCTAAAAGGAAAATTAATCCTAGAACGGATTTTATGAGCAGAGTTATTTCCATACCATCACTTTTTCTCGTATTATATCAAATAAAATATATTTATTAATCTTAGCTATAATTCCAAAAAAATAACTTAGGAATAAATCCAATGGCAAAAATAACAGTTACAGATCAAGAAGCACTTGATTATCATCAATTTCCACAACCTGGAAAGATTTCGGTTGAAACAACAAAGTCGGTAGCAACTCAAAAAGATTTGAGTATGGCTTATACGCCTGGTGTTGCTGTTCCATGTTTGGCTATAGAAAAAAATCCTGAAGATGCTTACAAATATACAGCAAAAAGCAATCTTGTAGCTGTTATTTCCAATGGAACTGCTGTCTTAGGACTTGGCAACATTGGAGCACTTGCTTCTAAGCCGGTTATGGAAGGAAAAGGTGTACTGTTTAAGACATTCTCCGGACTTGACAGTTTTGATATAGAAGTTGATACTGAGAGTATAGACAGATTTTGTTCTGTCGTAGCTGCAATCGCTCCTACTTTTGGCGGTATTAATTTAGAAGATATAAAATCTCCCGAGTGTTTTGAGATTGAGAGACGACTTGTTGAAGAACTTGATATCCCTGTTATGCATGACGACCAGCATGGAACAGCTGTTATCTCAGCAGCCGCTATTATCAATGCCTGTAAAATCACTCATAGACGAATAGAAGATTTAAAGTTAGTGGTAGTTGGAGCTGGTGCTGCTGCAATTTCTTGTGCAAGACTTTATAAACATTTAGGTGTGAGAGAAATTTATATGATTGACTCAAAAGGTGTTGTACATAATGGAAGAAGTGATTTAAACGAGTATAAAAGAGAATTTAGTGCTCCAAAATATCTATCACACTCTGAAGTTTTTAAATCTGCCGATGTTGTTGTCGGACTTTCCCGCCCTGGAACTTTTACTCTTGAAGATATCAAGGCTATGGCTCCAGACCCTATAGTTTTTACTCTTGCAAATCCGACTCCAGAGATTTATCCTGAAGATGTGAAACAAGCAAGACCTGATGCTATCATAGCGACAGGCAGAAGTGATTTTGCAAATCAGGTAAATAATGTTTTAGGTTTTCCTTTTATTTTTAGAGGTGCGATGGATGTTCGTGCTAGAAAGATAAACACAGAGATGAAGGTAGCAGCTGCCAATGCCTTGGCAAAACTGGCTCAAGAGGAAGTACCCCAATATTTAAGTGAACTTTATGGGAGAAAACTTGAGTTTGGCAGAGACTATATCATCCCGACTCCTTTTGATAAAAGACTTGTGGTTGAGGTTTCAAGTGCAGTGGCTCAATCTGCCATTGATACAGGCTCTTCAACTATAAAAGATTTTGACATGAAAGCTTATAAAAAAGAGTTGAAAAAAAGAGTTAAATAATTTTAGACGTATTGGATAACTTATTATTTTATTCTTTGTACTTCTTTATAAAACTTCTTAAGACCTAGTTGAGCTTTTTTGTCTAGCCGATAAGAGATGAATTGCAAATAGCTGAGTATATCAACTCCTGATATGTTGGTTCTGGTTGAAGCCTCTTTTAAGATGTACTGAGGAATTTTAATTTTTTGTTTTAAAAAGTTTGCTTGAATTTTTTTGTAGAGTATTTTGTCTTTATGATAGCAAAGCAGGGCGAAAACAAATGGCAGATTATGTTTGATGTTCCATTCTTGGGCCAAGTCAATATTTGGTTTGTTTTGCAAATAATATCTCAGGGCTTTATCGCCTATGAGAACTTCCCCCTTTATGTTTAAAACACGAGCCAAGACATTTGAAGTTGCTGATTCTGTATCAGTGACATTATCGTTATTTGGAATTATCAAAACACTGCGAACTTCTTTTTTAGCAATAATCCCTAAATTTACATGTTGATGTTTTCTCGCCTTTACACTTGAGATGAAAGCTGCATCGACCCTTCTGGATAAGAAGTCTTTATTGATTTTTGAAGGAACTCCTCTTTTGTAGTTCATACTCATACTCTGCCCAGAATTTGAGGTAAATCTTTTCATAAAAACATGAAAAGGCAAAAGATTTAAATATTCAATTTTTCCAAAAACCAAGCTTTATTCTCCATATATTATTGAATGCAATTATACATCTATTAGCTTATTTTGATATAATCGCTTCAATAAAAACAGAGAAAGGTGTCTATTTTGGTAAGAGTAGAATTTTTAGGTCCAATTCAAAAAGAATCATTAGAGATAGAAATAACAAATTTAGAACAATTAGCAGACATTTTACAGCAAGACAAAGAGATAGCCGAGTGGCTCGAGAATTCTGCCGTAGCAGTCAATGATATGCTTGTGAACTCATTGGATGTTGCATTGAAAGATGGAGATAAAGTTTCTTTATTGCCACCAGTTTGCGGAGGGTGAGTAGTGCTTTATTTATATGATGGTGCATTAAATGTATCCAAAATTTTAAAAGATTGGTACGACGAAGAAGCTAACAGCAATTATGGTGCTTACATCCCTTTTGTCGGAACTGTTCGAAGTGAAGATGGGATAAGTGGGCTGAGTTTTGATATATATGAGCCTATTTTAGAACGTTGGTTTGAAGCTTGGCAGGAAAAAGCCCGAGCGAAGGGAGCGATTATTAAAATGGCTCACAGTCGTGGAGATGTCATGCTCCATGAATCCTCTTACATCGCTGCAGTTTTCTCTCCAAAACGCAGAGTTGCACTGGAGTTTATTGATGAATTTGTTGAAGATTTTAAAGCGTCTGCCCCTATTTGGAAGTATGACCTGAAAGATGGACAAAGAATTTATGCAAGTGACAGGTCAACTGCTATAAAAGGCAGCGGAATACTAGGAGTTAAAAAGTGAAATTGCTCTCTTATGAAACAAGCCAGAATATGCTGGATTTATTGCATGTAAACAATACAAGAAGTGAAAATGTTGCACTAAGCTCTTCGCTTGGCAGAATTTTGGCAGAAGATATAGTCGCAAAATATAACGACCCGCAGTTCGCCACAGCATCTATGGATGGATATGCTGTTTTACATTCTGATTTAGATAATGAAAGCATAGAGATTTTAGGAACGAATCCAGCGGGAAGCGATGAACAAAGAGTACTCTCTTCGGGTGAATGTATTAAAACTTTTACCGGTTCTAAAATGCCAGAGGGAAGCGATACTTTAATCCAGATAGAAAATGTAAGAGTACAAGACGGCAAAATATTTATAGAAGAGGCAGTTCCTTTTGGCTCATCCGTTCGTCCGATAGGGGAAGGTTACAAGGCAGGAGATATCCTGATAAAAAAAGGAACAAAGATAGGTTTTGCACAAGTCGGTGTATTGGCAGGGCTGAACAAAGTGATGGTGAAAGTTGCACTTCGTCCCCGTGTGGCAGTGATAGCAACAGGAAGTGAGATTTTAGATTTAGGTGTTGAGAGTGACAACCCGGCACAGATAAGAAGTTCAAACAACTATACACTAGGTGCTCTGTTTGAACAGGCTGGGGCTGAGGTCATTCAGCTTGGAACGGTCGGAGATGACAGAGACTCCATCATGCAAACGTTTGAAAATGCTCTCTCTAGCGCTGATATTTTGGTGAGTACCGGCGGAGTCAGTGTAGGTGACTTTGATTTTGTAAAAGATATTGTTCCCCGTCTTGGCGCTGAGATTGTTTACAAAGGTGTAGCTATAAAACCGGGAAAACATATTTTGGTAGCTTCAAGGGAGAACAAGTTTATTTTAGCGCTTCCGGGATTTGCCTACTCTTCAACGGTCACAGCTATTCTTTATGCACTTCCGCTTGTAGCTAAAATGTTGGGTCGTGATAAAGCGTACACAACGGTAGCAGCAAAACTGAGTGAAGATTTTAAAAAAAGAAGTAGGCTGACCGAATTTACAGCATGTAATGTGAGTGTAGAAGATGGAGAATATTTTGTAGATTTTGAAGGTAAAAAGGTTGGAAGTTCAGCAATTTTAACAAACCTTTTAAACTCCAGTGCACTGATGGTTACCGGCGAAGATGACGGTAACCTTGAAAAAGGCACTTATGTAAACGTAATTCTTTTGGAGAGTTTTTAATGAGAGTAATATCAGTAAACCCTAGAACACAAAGTATAGAAGAACTGGATCTGGATATAAAAGCAAATACTATTTATAGTTTTTTTAACTCCATTCTGACAGATGAGATGGCAGGACTGAATCGACATATAATACATAGTGATGCTAATGCGTTGTCTCTTAAAAAAAGACCATACTTTATCGGTGAGCAGATTGTAATCGGTGATGCACTGATTATTGGTCAGAATGAACTCGCAGAGAGCGATGCTTCTATCCCTTTGAAAGATTTAGAGGTTTTGATAAATTATGATGTGAGCCCGTTTTACCTGGAAGTTTTAGATTTGGTCAGTGATACGGATATTAACCTTTACCGTACATTTGAGGTTACACAAAATGATGAAAAACTCCAACTCAATGTTGAATGGGTGCTTTATACTTTCAATATTGCAGATGAGCGAACGAAAGAGTATTTCATCAATGAGTTGAAAAAAGCATTGGATTCAGAGTTGAAAATAGAGGATTACATGGCAAAAATGGCACAACTGGCAATTAATGCCGCTTCATAAAAAGTATATGGGTCTTGCCCATATTAAAAAAGTGTTGGCTCTAGAGCTTTGAGCTTATAGCTTCTTCGATGAAGCTCACAATATCCGTATTTTTTAATCATCTCTACATGTAAGGCTGTTCCGTAACCCTTATGCTTTTCAAACTGATACTCCGGATACTTAATCGCTTCTTTTAGTATATCTCTGTCATGTGTTACTTTTGCCAGAATGGAAGCTGCGCTGACTTGTGGAACTTTTCCGTCAGCTTTTACCATGGTTTGTAAACCTTTGACCCCAAAAGTGGTATTGCCATCAAAAAGGTACTCTTCACATGTCAAATTCTGCATAATCTCTTTAAGCCCCGAAGAAAGACATTTAGAAATGCCCTCATCATCAATCTGCCTAGGAGAAAATTTGACAATATGATAAGTAGAGTTCTTGATTATCTCTTCATAGAGTGATTCCCTTTTTTTTTCACTGAGTTTTTTGGAATCATCCAATCCATCTACATGCGAGTGCAGGATACATCCAGCCATAACTAAATCTCCGGCAATCGGTCCGCGACCTGCCTCATCTATTCCGCAAAGTTTATTCATTTTAATCCCCCAAAGCCCATATATCAAATGGAATCATCTCAACCTTTGAGAAAGGATGGGATATGCCACCTTCAAGATTCATCGTAATTATTGTAACTTTTTTCACTTGCTGTGTAAAGATAAAAGCTTCTATCTGCTCGATTTTTTTAAAGAGTGCTCTCTCGTCTGTAAAAGGCATGGCAAGTAATACCTCTTCTGAATGAGGAATGTAAAAGTCAATCCCATCATCATAGTAACATTCAATACCTGACTTTAAGAGTTCTAAATATATCATATTCTCAAATAGTCGACCAAAATGTTTATCAACAGTAAGTGCAGCTTTTAAAGATATGTCACAAAGGTAAAGTTTTTTTGTAGCTTTTGGCTTATCAATTTTTTCCAGTTCATGAATATACCTTTTTTCAAGAAGCTGCTCATACGATTTATACAGTTTATCTTTTGATATCTTTCTAGTTAGTTTCAGCCTTTCATATATAGTGTAAGGAGAAACCTTTTGAGAAACCATTTTTGCGCAAAAGCATAGGATGTCAAATTCTATTTCACTAAGTGTGTATTTAAGTGCTTTTTGAATGTACATGTTTCTTTCATCAGCATTGACTTTATGCATGGAAGGCAAACCGCCAAGTTTAAAAAAATGGTTCAGCGCACTGGAATCGTATTTATGTTCATACGCTAAAAACTCTTCATAATCCAAAGGGTAGAGCCAGATGGTCTCCAAAAATTCTACATCATAGTGCATTTGAGAGCATATAATCAGTTGTGACACATTTACAAATTCTATATTGTTAACATAGTTGTCAAGAACAAGCACATCGATTTTATTTCTGTTACAAAAGAGGGAAAGATTTTTATTTAATTCTTTTATATCAATTCTAATGTCACTGCAGTCAATATACAAATAAGAATTTTTTTTAAGTGAGTGAAGATAGTTCTTAACAAGTTTGGTCTTTCCGCTTTGGGTGATTCCATTTATTTGATAGCTTCTTTCATCCAAAAATACTTTTCTTTGGTGATACTTTTCCAGATTTAAATCTGTTTTATAAAATTCCTCAAGCAAGATATCCATAAATTTTCCTAATAATTGAATATCGCAATTTTACCACTTCCTTATTAAAAGGAAATAAATTTATAGATATTTCACTTTTTGTGCCCTAAAACCTTGGATATTAGAGTTTCTTTGGATACAATTCCGCTCCCTTAATATAGTTAGGCTAGACCTGACGAGTTCTTTAGAAGGAAAAACATGGAAAAAATTCGTTTAAAATTGAAAGCTTACGATCATCGTGTACTCGATAGATCAGTTGCATCAATAGTTGAGGCTGTAAAGCGTACAGGTGCTGCAATTCGTGGTCCAATACCTTTGCCAACAAAGATTCGTAAATATACAGTTTTAAAATCTGTTCACGTTAACAAAAAAGCACGTGAGCAATTTGAAATTCGTATGCACGCTAGAGTTATAGACATTGTTTCGGCTACGCCTGAGACTGTAGATTCTCTAATGAAACTTGATCTTGCACCTGAAGTGGACGTTGAAGTTCGCTCTATGGATAAGTAGGAGAGGTCATGGAATATATTGTTGAAAAAATCGGCATGAGCCGTACTATCACAGTTCCTAGTAAGCCTGTTACTCTTTTAAGAGTTCTTGATGCTAAAGTCTGTGAAGTTAATGAAGGTACTGCAATTGTTGCTTACAATAGCGGTAAAAAAATGAATAAGTCAATCGAAGGTCAGCAAAAGAAGTACAATCTTCCATCTGAGTTCAACCGTTTTGTTACAATAACAGTAGCAAACACTGAAGCTGGTGATATAGATTTTACTCCTTTAGCAAATGCTAGCAAGTTAAAAACTACTTTCAACACTAAAGGTCGCGGTTTTACTGGGGCAATGGTACGTTGGAACTTTGGTGGTGGTCCTGCTGAGCACGGTCATAGATTTGGTCGTAGAACAGGTTCAATCGGTAATGCTGAATGGCCAGGTCGTGTAATGAAGGGTAAGAAAATGCCTGGACAATATGGAAATACACAAATTAGTGTTAAAAATGAGATCGTATCTTACGATGCTGAAAACAAAATCCTTGTGGTTATTGGTTCAGTTTCTGGGGCTAACGGTGCTTTAGGTCGTGTAAAGGTAGCTAAATAATGAGCGCAATTATTCTAAATGAAAAAATGGAAAAAGCTTCTGAGTTAGCATTACCAGAGAGTTTTTCTGGAATCAATCCTCATAACTTGTACCTATATGTTAAATCAGCACAGGCAGCAATGCGTGCTAACAGTGCATCTGCTTTAACACGTTCACAAGTTAGAGGCGGTGGTAAAAAACCATGGGCTCAAAAAGGTGGCGGGCGCGCTCGTGCCGGTTCTCGTCGTTCTCCTATTTTCGTAGGTGGTGGAAAAGCGTTTGGTCCAAGTAACAACCGTAACTATGATCAAAAAGTAAATAAAAAGCAGAAAAAACTTGCTTTACACTTTGCTTTAAATGAACATGCTCAAAACGGTACATTATTTATAGTTGATTCTCTTGAAGTTGCATCTGGTAAAACTAAAGATGCTAACGTAATATTCAAGCAAATTAACCAGAGAGATGTACTTATAGTTAAATCTATTTTAGATGAACAAACATATTTAGCGTTTGAGAATATCGCTGCTTCATATGTAATTGAATCTAATGAGTTAAATGCTTTCTTAGCTGCAAATTATCGTTCAATTGTGATCGAAAAAGCGGTATGGGAAACTCTGACAAGCGAGGCTAAGTAATGGCAGATATTACAGATATTAAGTCTATATTATATACAGAGAAGACTCTAGGTATGCAAGAAGATGGTGTGATAGTTGTTCAAACATCTCCTCGTATGACAAAAACAGGTCTTAAAGAGGTTTTTCGTGAGTATTTTGGAATTATTCCAACTAATATTAACTCATTGAATCAAAGCGGAAAAACGAAAAAATTCCGTGGTGTGTCAGGTAAACAAAATAACTTCAAAAAGTTTTATGTTAAGTTACCTGAAGGCGCACAAATAGAAAGTTTGGCGGTTTAATATGGCAATAAAAACTTATAAACCAACAACACCAAGTCGTCGTTTTTTCACAAATGTTGACAGTGGTGATATTACAGCTAAAGCTAGTGTTCGTTCATTACTTGTAAAATTACACTCTCATGCTGGTCGTAACAATCATGGGCGTATCACTTCTCGTCATAGACAAGCAGGTGCTAAAAAGCTTTACCGTATAATTGATTTCAAAAGAAATAAATTTGGTATTGAAGGTACTGTTGCTGCTATTGAATATGATCCGTACCGTAACTGTCGTATCGCTCTTATCAACTATGCTGATGGTGAGAAAAGATATATACTTCAACCTAAAGGTTTAAGTGTAGGTGATGTTATTTCTTCTGCAGAGTCTGGTTTAGATGTTAAACCTGGTAACGCTATGAAACTTATGAGTATCCCTGTTGGTACAGTTGTACATAATATTGAGTTAAAAGTTGGTAAGGGCGGACAAATGGTTCGTGCTGCCGGTACTTCTGCTCAAATTATGGGTCGTGATGGAAAATATGTTTCACTACGTATGCCTTCGTCTGAAATGCGTTTAGTTTTAGGTGAGTGTTTAGCTACTGTTGGAACTGTTGGTAACGAAGAGTATAGCAATATTGTTATTGCAAAAGCTGGCCGTTCTCGTCATATGGGTATTCGTCCTCAAACTCGTGGTTCTGCAATGAACCCTATTGATCACCCGCATGGTGGTGGTGAAGGTAAAACGAACTCAGGTCGTCATCCAGTTACTCCATGGGGTAAACCTACTAAGGGTGCTAAAACTCGTAGTAAGAAAGCTAGTGATAAACTAATTATTACTCGCCGTAAATCTAATCCGAAGAGGTAGTTAAATGGCAAGAAGTGTAAAAAAAGGTCCATTTGTTGATGATCATTTAATGAAAAAAGTTATTGCTGCTAAAGCAGCAGGTGACAAAAAACCAATAAAAACATGGTCTCGTAGAAGTACTGTTCTACCTGATATGATTGGTTTCACTTTTAACGTTCATAATGGTCGACAATTTGTTCCTGTACATGTTTCAGAAAACCATATTGGTTATAAATTAGGTGAATTCGCACCAACTCGTACATTTAAGGGCCATAAAGGTTCTGTACAGAAAAAGGTAGGTTAATCATGGCTAGAGCATTATTAAAATTTATCCGTGTTTCACCTATCAAGTCTCGTCTTATTGCTAGAGAAATTCAAGGTATGAATGCTGAAAAAGCATTAGCAGCTTTAGAGTTTACTCCAAATAAGGCAGCAAAGATTATTGCTAAAGTACTTGCATCTGCAGTTGCTAACAGCGGTAATGAAGCTGAAGATTGTGTTGTTACATCATGTCGTGTTGACAATGGTCCGGTACTTAAGCGTTTCCGTCCACGTGCTCGTGGTATGGCGTCAGGTATCAGAAAACCAACAGCACATATATTAGTAGAAGTAGAGGGTAAATAATATGGGTCAAAAAGTTAATCCTATTGGTTTACGTCTTGGTATCAATCGTAACTGGGAAAGTCGTTGGTTTCCTAACTTTAAAACTGCTCCGGCAGATTTAGGTGAAGATCACAAGATTCGTACATATTTGAAAAAAGAGCTTTACTATGCTGGTGTTGCTAACATCATTATAGAAAGAACTGTTAAAAAACTACGCGTTACTGTAGTTGCAGCTCGTCCTGGTATTATTATTGGTAAAAAGGGTTCAGATATAGAGAAACTTAAAACTTCTCTTCAAACTCTTGTTGGTAAGCCAATATCAATAAATATCAAAGAAGAGAAAAAAGCTCAAACTTCAGCACAACTTGTTGCTGAAAATGTAGCTACTCAACTTGAGCGTCGTGTTGCGTTTCGTCGCGCTATGAAGAAAGTTATGCAAGGCGCACAACGTTCTGGTGCTAAGGGGATCAAAATTTCAGTTTCCGGTCGTTTAGGCGGTGCTGAAATGGCTCGTACTGAGTGGTATTTAGAGGGACGTGTTCCTTTACATACATTCCGTGCAAGAATTGATTATGGTTTTGCTGAAGCTCATACAACTTATGGTTGTATAGGTGTTAAAGTGTGGATATTCAAAGGGGAAGTACTTACTAAAGGTATTCCTGCAGAAGTAAAAGAAGAGCAACAAAAAGAGACTCGTCGTCCTAAACGTGCTCCAAGACGCGATAGCGAAAAGGCTGAATAATTATGTTGATGCCAAAAAGAACGAAATTTCGTAAAGTTATGAAAGGGCGTAACCGCGGTTATGCTCGTAGTGGCTATAATTTAGCTTTTGGTGACATTGCTTTTAAAGCTGTGGAAGCCGGTCGTATCAATTCTCGTCAAATTGAATCGGCTCGTATCTCTGCTACTCGTCACATTAAAAGAAATGGAAAGATCTGGATTCGTGTATTCCCAGCAAAACCATTAACTGCAAAACCTCTTGAAACTCGTATGGGTAAAGGTAAGGGTTCAGTTGATCAATGGGTTATGAATATTAAGCCAGGTCGTATAATTTTTGAAATGGCTGGTGTTCCAGAAGAACTTGCTCGTGAAGCATTGACTCTTGCTATGCACAAATTGCCTTTCAAATGTAAAATAATCACTGCGGAGATGAACAATGAAATATTCTGATTTAGCAGATAAAAATTCAGCTGAACTTCAAGCTATGCTTAAAGAGAAAAAGACTGAACTTTTTACTTTAAAAATGAAACAAAAGATGATGCAATTAACTAACACGAATGAATTGACTGTTACGAAAAAAGATATTGCAAGAATCAATACTGCACTTACTGCAGTAGCAAACTAGGGGACGGCGATGACACATAAGCGTGAAATTCAAGGTAAAGTAGTTACAATTGCAGGCGACAAAACGGTATCTATCGTTGTTGAACGTCGTGTAATGCATCCTCGTTACCACAAAGTTGTAAAGCGTTTCAAAAAGTACTTGGTACATGATGAACGTAATGAAGTAAAAGTGGGCGATGTAATTGTTGCATTAGAATGCCGTCCATTATCTAAGACTAAATCTTTTAGACTTAAGACTGTAGTTTCAGGAGCTGAGTAATGATACAAAGTTTTACTCGTTTAAATGTTGCTGATAATACAGGTGCAAAAGAGATTATGTGTATTAAGGTACTTGGCGGTTCTAAGCGTCGTTATGCTTCAATTGGTGACGTTATCGTTGCTTCTGTGAAAAAAGCGACACCAACTGCTAAAGTTAAAAAAGGTAAAGTTGTAAAAGCTGTAATCGTTAGAACAAGTAAAGAGATTCACCGTGAAAATGGTTCTCTTATCCGTTTTGATGATAATGCAGCTGTTATACTTGATGACAAGAGAGAGCCTATTGGTACTCGTATCTTCGGGCCTATAGGTCGTGAAGTTCGTTATGCTGGATTTATGAAAATCGTATCTCTTGCGCCGGAGGTTGTTTAATGGCAAAGTTTAATTTCAAAAAGGGCGATACTGTAGAAATTATCGCTGGCGATGACCGCGGGACTAAGGCTACTGTTTTAGCAGTAATGCCTAAGAAAAACAAGGTAATCGTAGAGGGTTGTAAAATTGCTAAAAAAGCAATCAAACCAACTGAAGAAAATTCTAAAGGCGGACATATCAATAAAGAGATGCCAATAGATGTTTCAAATGTACGCAAAGTGGAGGCATAATTAGATGGCTCGTTTAAAAGATAAATATTTAGGTTTAAAATCTGAATTACAAGCTGATTTAGGAATTAAGAATCCTATGCAAACTCCTCAGATAGATAAAATCATTATCTCTGTTGGTGCTGGTTTTGCTATGAAAGATAATAAACTTATTCAAAACATTGAAGATACGATTACAAAAATTGCCGGTCAAAAAGCAACTACTGTAATAGCTAAGAAATCTGTTGCAGGTTTTAAAGTTCGTGAAGGTATGCCAGTTGGTATACGTGTTACACTTCGTGGTGAAAACATGTATAACTTCTTAGACCGTTTGGTTTCTATTGCACTTCCTCGTGTAAAAGATTTCCGTGGTGTTCCAAGAAATGGTTTTGATGGTCGTGGTAACTATAACTTCGGTCTTCAAGAACAATTTATTTTCCCTGAGATTAGCTATGATTCAATCATGCAAATTCATGGTATGAATATAACAGTTGTTACAACTGCTGATTCAGATAAGGCTGGTTTTGCTCTTTTAGAGAAAATGGGTATGCCTTTTACTAAAGGGAGCATAAATGGCTAAGAAGTCTATGATCGCAAAAGCGGCAAGAGAGCCAAAATTTAAAGTACGTGGATACACTAGATGTCAAATCTGTGGTCGTCCACATTCAGTACTTCGTGATTTTGGAATCTGTCGTATTTGTTTTAGAAAAATGGCAAATGAGGGATTAATCCCAGGTGTTAGAAAGTCTTCTTGGTAGGCATCAGCCTATCCAATTAGAAACTCCTAATTATTAGTTTTTACTAGGTATTTTACTTAGTAATTACAGTCAAGGAAAATAAATGATTAATGATTTAGTATCGGACGCGTTAACTCGTATTCGTAATGCTGGTATGAGAAGATTAAATGTTACTACTTTAGTACACTCTAAGAGTGTTGAGGCTTTAGCAAATATCTTAGTAGAAAAAGGTTATATTGAAAGTTGTAATGTTGTTGAAGACGGCGTTAAAAAAACTATCAAAGTGGTACTTAAGTACGATGAAGCAGGTAAAACTGTAATCAATGAAATGAAAAGAATCTCTAAACCAGGTCGTCGTGTTTACGAAGGTAAAGAGGGAATTAGACGTTTTAAAAATGGTTACGGAACTATTATTGTTAGCACATCACATGGCGTTCTATCAAATGACAAAGCTTATGAGCTTGGCATTGGTGGCGAAGTTATGTGTACGATTTGGTAGGGAGATAACATGTCAAGAATTGGAAAATTACCGGTAGAATTTACTGCTGATGTAAATGTTAGTTCAAATGGAAATGTTATAACTTTTGCTAAAGGCAAAAATAGTGTTGATTTAGATACAAAAGGGAATGTTGCTTTCACTATAGAAGGTAATACTTTAACTTTTGCTAATTTATCAGATTCTAAAGTTCATAGAGCATTTTGGGGTACATATAGAGCATTATCTGCTAATATTGTAACTGGTTTAGTGACGGGTTATGCTAGACAGCTAGAGATAAATGGTGTTGGTTATCGTGCTGCTGTAAATGGTAGAGTTCTTAATCTTCAGCTTGGTTTTTCTCATGATATTAACTATGATTTACCAGAAGGTTTAGAAGCAAGTGTAGAGAAAAATATTATTACTCTTAAGAGTCATGATAAACAAACTCTTGGTCAAGTTGCTGCTGAAATTCGTTCATTCCGTCCACCAGAGCCTTACAAAGGTAAGGGTGTTAAGTATGTAGAAGAGCATATCGTGCGTAAAGCCGGTAAGACTTCTAAGAAATAAGGGAGGGAGATTAATAAATGAATGCAAAAGTATTAAAAAGCAAAGTAGCTAATCGCTTAAAGCGTAAGCGTCGTGTTCGTGCAAAAATATCTGGTAGTGTTTCACTTCCTCGTGTTTCTGTATTTCGTTCAAATCGTTATTTAAGCGTACAAGCAATTGATGATGTGACTGCAACTACATTAGCTGCACTTAACTCAAAGTCAACTGGTCATAAAGCAAACAAAGAGGGTGCTGCTGCATTAGGTGAGGCATTTGCTGCTAAACTTAAAGAAGCAGGACTCACTTCAATTGTATTTGATCGTAATGGTTACCAATATCACGGCGTTATTGCTGCATTTGGTGATGCACTTCGTGCTAACGAAATTAAGTTTTAGGGGCTGATGATGGAAATCAATAGAGAAGATTTTGAAGAATCAATTGTAAATATTGGTCGTGTTACAAAAGTTGTAAAAGGTGGTAGACGCTTTCGTTTTACTGCACTTATCGTAGTCGGTAACAAAAATGGTACTGTAGGATATGGTGTTGGTAAAGCTAAAGAAGTTCCAGATGCAATTCGTAAAGCAGTTGATAACGCTTTTAAAAATTTAACTACTGTTAAAATTAAAGGTACAACAATTGCACATGATATTGAGCATAAATATAATGCTAGTAGAATTTTGTTAAAACCGGCATCAGAAGGTACTGGTCTAATCTCAGGTGGTGCGGCTCGTCCAGTACTTGAACTTGCAGGTTTTCAAGATATGCTAACTAAATCTATTGGCTCAAACAATCCAAACACACTAGTACGTGCTACAATCGAAGCACTGTCTCGTATCAAAGGATAGATAAATGGGTATTGAAAATTTAACACCTGCCGAAGGTTCAACAGCTAATCGTAAGCGTGTTGGCCGCGGTCAAGGTTCTGGTACAGGTAAGACTTCTGCTCGTGGGCAAAAAGGTCAAAAATCTCGTACAGGTTATAGTAGAAAAAGAAACTTTGAGGGTGGACAACAACCACTTGCAAGAAGATTACCAAAGATTGGATTTACTTCTCGCTTAGTAAAACCATATGTAATCAATGTTGAGAAAATCAAAGAAATTACAGAATTAGCTGAAATCACTATGGAATCTATCCGTGAAATTCACAAGATTAGTGCGACAGTTACTAAGGTTAAATTAGTAGGTGCATCTGCAAAAGATTTAGCATCGAAAATTAAAGACGAAAACGTTACTACTACAGGTAAATAACTGTGAATAAAAATCTAGTTAATAAGATACTTATTACTATCGGGTTTTTATTTATTTATCGCCTACTGGCATACGTGCCAGTTCCTGGCGTTGATACTGCTGTTATAGCTTCATTCTTCGATTCACATCAAGCAGATGCTCTTGGATTATTTAATATGTTCAGTGGAAACGCTGTCGAGAGACTATCTATTATATCCCTTGGTATTATGCCTTATATCACTGCTTCTATTATTATGGAGCTTTTAGCTGCAACATTCGCTCCTCTTGGTCAAATGAAAAAAGAACGTGACGGTATGGTTAAGTACATGCAAATTATTCGCTATGCGACTATTGTAATTACTCTAATTCAAGCTATCGGTGTTAGTGTTGGGCTACAAAGTTTAACAGGACCAGCAGGTAATAGTGCCATTTTAGTTAATCATAATACATTTATAATACTTTCTGCAATCTCAATGCTTGCTGGAACAATGTTACTTATGTGGATAGGTGAGCAGATTACACAAAGTGGTATAGGTAATGGTATTTCACTGATTATCTTTGCAGGTATAGTTTCAGCTATTCCAAGTGCTATTGGGCAAACAATAACAATGGTTAACACAGGTGCTATGAGCTTTATAACGGTAATTGCAATACTTGCACTGATTTTGGGAACTGTAGCAGTTATTATTTACGTTGAACTTGGCGAGCGTCGTGTCCCGATTACTTATGCTAAAAAGACAATGATGCAGAATCAAAATAAAAGAGTTATGAATTATATTCCTATCAAAGTAAACTTAGCCGGTGTTATTCCGGTCATCTTTGCAAGTGCAATATTAATGTTTCCTATGACAATTTTATCAAGCAGCACAAATCCGGCTATTCAGGCTTTTGCTGATTTTTTAAATCCAAATAGTTACTTTTTCAACTTTTTAACTTTTGTATTTGTTGTATTCTTTGCATTCTTTTATGCTTCGATTACATTTAATGCAAAAGATATTGCTGACAATCTAAAGCGTCAAGGTGGATTTATTCCAGGTATTCGTACCGGAAATGCTACTAAAGAGTTCTTAAACGAAACTGCCAGCAGATTGACTTTTACCGGTGCTCTTTACCTTGGTTTGGTTGCTACTTTACCTTTTATGATTATAAAAGGGATGGGGGTTCCATTCTTCTTTGGTGGAACAGCAGTGTTAATCGTTGTTCAAGTGGCACTTGATACTATGAGAAAGATTGAAGCTCAGGTTTATATGAGTAAATATGAAACTCTAAGTGCGGTTGGTTTATAGAAATGGCCATTGCGCTTAGAAAATCTGATGAAATTGAAAAATTAAGAGCCGCCAACAAAATTGTTGGCGGTGCGCTAGAACTACTCAAGGCAAACACAAAAGTTGGTATGACTTTAAGGGAACTTGATGCTATGGCTGAGGATTATATCCGCTCCCATGGTGCCAAACCATCTTTTAAAGGTCTTTACGGCTTTCCAAATGCTGTTTGTACTTCACTTAATCAAGTAATTATTCATGGTATTCCGACTGATTATAAGCTTCAAGAAGGTGACGTTATCGGTTATGATATCGGTACTGAATTGGATGGTTGGTTTGGCGATGCTGCTATTACAGTTGCTGTTGGAAAAGTAAGTCAAGAAGACGAAGCTTTAATCGCTTGTGCTAAAGATACGCTTTATCATGCAATTGATAATATAAAAGAAGGTATGAGATTTAAAGAACTTTCTTATTTAATGGAGAAGTTTATTGTATCTCGTGGTTTTGTTCCCCTTAGGAATTTTTGTGGACATGGGATTGGTAAAAAGCCTCATGAAGAACCAGAAATTCCGAATTATCTTGATGGAAATAACCCAAAATCTGGACCAAAAATAAAGAATGGAATGGTTTTTTGTTTAGAACCTATGATTTGTCAAAAAGATACAAAACCTATTATTTTAGAAAATAAATGGGATGTTGTCAGTGCCGATGGTTTACGCGGTTCACACTATGAGCATACTGTTGCAGTTATCAACGGTAAAGCTGAAATTTTATCTCTTGCTTAGAGAAATTTGAAGGACTTAGAATGGCTAAATCAGATGTTATCGAAGTAGATGGCAAGATTAT
>CALCGG010000017.1 GCA_937900945.1 uncultured Sulfurimonas sp.
TTGACGTTGTCATTCTTGGTATGGGTGATGACGCGCATACAGCTTCTTTTTTTCCACATGCAAAAGAATTAGATACGGCTTTTAATACGCAAGAGTTCTGCTGTGCTACAACTGCAACCGTTGAACCCCTCGAGCGAATGACTCTCAGCAGAGGATTTTTACTCAGCACAAAAAATCTAATTTTGCACATAGAGGGTAAGAAGAAAAAAGAGGTCTTTGACCTGGCATGTGCAAGTGATGACATGTACGAAAAACCAATCATCTCAATGATGCAACAAGAAAAGCCAATACTCGAGGTATATTATGCATAAAAAGCTTACAGAAGTTACACAAAATATTATCAGTCGTTCCAAAATAAGCAGAGAAGTATATTTAAAACGGATTGATGAGGCACATAAAAACAAACCTCAAAGGGGTACACTTAGCTGTAGTAATCTTGCACATGCAATAGCTCCATGTTCTGCACATGAGAAAGAGCATTTAACAAAGATGCAAAGTGAAAATATCGCGATTGTTTCAGCTTACAACGATATGCTCTCAGCGCATCAGCCTTTTGTGAATTTTCCGCCGCTCATAAAACGTGCACTAAACCTTGCCGGCGCAGATGCCCAGTTTGCCGGTGGAGTTCCTGCCATGTGTGACGGTGTAACACAGTCTCAGCCGGGTATGGAGTTAAGTCTTTTTAGCCGTGACAACATTGCACAGAGTACAGCCATAGCACTTTCTCATAACATGTTCGATGGAGCTGTCCTTCTCGGTGTGTGTGATAAAATAGTTCCAGGCATGTTTATAGGAGCTATGAAATTTGGTCATTTGCCTATCGTTTTTGCTCCTGCCGGACCTATGGAATCAGGAATCAGTAACAGTGAAAAAGCAAAAATCCGTCAGGAATATGCTCAGGGAAAAGCCAACCGTGAGCAGCTTTTAAAAGCTGAGTCTGCTTCGTACCACTCCTCCGGTACATGTACATTTTACGGAACAGCAAACTCAAATCAGATGCTTATGGAGATTATGGGGTTGCACCTCGCAGGAGGTTCGTTTGTAAATGCAAATACTCCGCTTCGTGATGCACTCACGGAAGCAATCTCCCTTAAACTTCTTGAACTTTCACCTTTGGGCGAAGGCTACATGCCAATAGGCAAAATGATAGATGAAAAAAGTTTCGTAAATGCGATAGTGGGACTTCTGGCAACAGGCGGTTCTACAAATCACACGATTCACTTAATAGCCATGGCGCGTTCATGCGGAATTACGCTTACATGGGATGATTTTGATGTGCTCTCAAGTATAGTGCCTCTTCTTTGTCGCATGTATCCAAATGGCAGTGCGGATGTAAATCACTTTCATAGTGCAGGAGGTATGGCGGTAGTTATAAGAGAATTGCTTGAGGCAGGGCTCTTGCATGAAGATGTAAATACCGTGATGGGGTATGGACTGAAAAATTATCTCAAAGAACCATTTTTAAAAGATGGCAAGCTTGTATATAAAGACTCCATTAAAATTTCTGCAGACAATTCTGTCATCAGCAGTGTCAAAACTCCTTTTGATGTGCAGGGCGGGCTCAAAGTTTTAGATGGAAATATTGGACGTTGTGTGATAAAAACTTCGGCGCTCAAAGAAACAAATAGAATCATAAAAGCGCCGGCAAAAGTGTTTTACTCTCAAGAAGCACTCAAAATTGCTTTTAGCAAGGGTGAATTAAATTCTGATTTTATAGCAGTTTTACCGTATCAGGGTCCAAAATCAAACGGTATGCCTGAGCTTCATGGCTTGATGCCGTCCATGGGAGCACTTCAAGACAACGGTTTTAATGTAGCAATCATTACAGATGGCAGAATGTCTGGAGCATCAGGAAAAGTCGCTTCTGCGATTCACCTTTGCCCTGAAGCAAAAGACGGCGGAGTGATAGCCAAAATAGTTGACGGTGATATGATAACCCTCAACTGTGACGATGGGAGTTTAGTGTTACATGTATCGGATGAAGAGCTCATCAAACGCCAGATAAACTTACCTGATTTCTCAGGCAATATGCATGGAGTCGGGCGTGAGCTTTTTTCTATGATGCGTAAAGTTGTAAATTCTGCGGAAGAGGGTGCGACTATATTTGAAGTTGTAGGAGAGGAACTATGTTAAGCGCAAGAGAGGTTATGCAGGTATCCAAAATCATACCCGTTATCAGCGTAAAAGATGAATATGAGATGCTTCATTTGGCTGATGCACTTATAAAAGGCGGGATAAATATCTTTGAGATAACACTCCGTACTCCTGGCGCAGTTGATGCTATTGAAGCTGTTGTAAAAGAATTTCCATTTGCAGTAACAGGTGCCGGAACGGTCATAAATATTGATACATTTAAAGCAGTGGAAGATGTCGGTGCAAAATTTGCAATATCTCCCGGACTTACACAAAGTTTAGCAGAGTTTTCAAAAAACTCTTTTATGCCATTGCTTCCAGGTGTTGCAACTGCAAGTGAGATAATGAGTGGAATTGAATACGGCTTTGATGCATTCAAACTTTTTCCGGCTGCTGTTGTTGGTGGAGTCGAAGCTTTAAAAGCTTTTAATGGACCGTTTAAGGATATTATATTTTGTCCAACCGGCGGAATAAATCTAGAGAATGCGAAAAGCTTTTTAGATTTGCCAAATGTAGCCTGCATCGGCGGAAGCTGGATTGTACCTCGTGACCTGATAGAAGCTAAACGATTTGATGAGATAACTAAACTCACAAAGCAAGCCGTAGAGTTACTGGGATAATTACAGTTAATTTGAACCTTAAATAAACCAAAAATTAAGGTAGTTATAAGTTTATGCGGATATACTTTCGCCACTAAAACAAGCAGTCTGACTGTTTTGTTAAAATCTCAAGATAAAGGTTCAAGAATGAAATTTACGAAAATTGCAACTTCTGAACAAATTGATCAAAAATGGGTTTTGATTGACGCTGAGGGTAAAACATTTGGTCGTATGATCACTGAAGTAGCTACTATACTTCGTGGTAAGAACAAAGTATGTTGGACTCCAAACATTGACTGTGGTGACTTCGTTGTTATCGTAAATGCTTCTAAAGCGAAATTTAACGGTCTTGGCAAAATAGCTAATAAAGAATATTTTTCTTATTCAGGTTACTTCGGTAGTACTAAGAGTATTAAAATGACTGAGCTTTTAGCTAAAAATCCTGAAAAGCTTTACAGATTAGCTGTTCGTGGTATGCTTCCTAAAACTAAGCTTGGTGCTAAAATGATTAAAAAATTAAAAATTTATGCAGGTGCTGAACATCCTCACACTGCACAACTTGCTAAGTAAGGATTGACATATGGCAAAAATATACGCAACAGGTCGTCGTAAAGCTTCAATAGCAAAAGTGTGGTTGACTCCAGGTACTGGTAACATCACAATCAATAATCTTTCATTAGATGCATGGTTAGGTGGTTTAGAGGCTAAAAAACTTCGTGTTAAGCAACCTCTTGCATTAACTAAACAAGATACTTCAGTTGATATCGTTGCTAACACTACAGGTGGTGGTTTCGGCGGTCAAGCTGATGCTCTTCGTCATGGTATTTCTCGCGCTTTAGTAAAATTTAACCCAGAGTTAAAAGCTATACTAAAACCAGAAGGTATGATGACTCGTGATTCACGTACAGTTGAACGTAAGAAGCCAGGTAAGCGTAAAGCTCGTCGTTCTCGTCAGTTCTCTAAGCGTTAATCTTTTTTTTCTGCTTTTTTACCAATGCTTTTCAGCATTGGTAAAACCTCTTTTTACAATCTTTACAAAATATCAGCTTATTTCTATATAATTTCCTTAACTTTTAGGGATTGGTGTAATTTATGCGTTTTATATTTTTTTTACTTGTTTTTTTAAACCTTTATGCATCCACTCTACATTTAGCAACATCTACTAATCCGTCAAGACTCAATCCGATACTTGCAACTGATTCAAGTTCCTCAGAGATAGCTAATTTTTTATTTAATGGTCTTGTTAAATACGATAAGGACTTATCGACGATAGTAGGCGATTTGGCAACTGATTTTTACTATGAAGATAATACTACGCTTATATTCAAACTTAACAATCATGTAAAATGGCATGATGGAGAAAAATTTACAGCCAAAGATGTTGTTTTTACCTACAATGTACTGATATCTGACAAAATATCTTCCCCTTACAGTGCAAGCTTTAGATTTGTACAAAGTGTTGAAATAGTTGATGAATATACAGTGAAAGTGAAATATAAAAAGCCTTATTTTTTGGCTTTAGAGACTTGGATGATGGGTATTTTACCTGAGCATATTTTAAAGAATGAGAAGAATCTCATGAATTCATCTTTTAATACAAATCCTATAGGAACAGGACCTTACAAGCTTGAGCAATTGGAGCATTCCAAAAATATTATTTTAGCAGCGAATGATGATTATTTTGAAGGAAGACCAAAAATCGATAAAATATCGTTTCATATAATCATAGACCCCATGACACTATTTTTGATGATAAAATCAGGTGCTTTAGATGTTGGAACTCTCGATCCTATGCAATATGAGAGACAACTTAATCAAGATTTTTTTGATAAATTTAATATATATGAAGATATCACTCCTTCTTACACATATCTTGGATTTAATCTTAGGCTGGAAAAGTTTAAAAATCCAAACGTAAGAAAAGCTCTTTCCTTGGCAATAGATAGAGAAGAATTGATGAAAATTTTATTTTTTGATCATGCAAAAATTTGTACAGGTCCATTTTTACCTCGTACTAAAGCATTTAACAAAGATGTAAAAGCACCGATACAGAATATTAAAGAAGCGAAAAGACTCTTAAAAGAGGCTGGATATGATGAAGAAAATCCTTTTACATTTGAAATTGTAACATCAAATTCCAGTCCGGTACGACCTTATGCTGCACAAATCCTGCAACATCAATTACAAAAAGCAGGAGTAATTGTAAAACTAAGGGTTATGGAGTGGCAGGCATTTCTCAATATGGTAGTTTTCCCTCATAAATTTGACACAGTCTTACTTGGATGGGGTCTTTCACCTACTCCTGACCCCTATCAAATTTGGCATGCCGACAACGATAAACCGGGAAGTTTTAATCTCATAGGATATAACAATCCTCAAATAAACAAAGAAATAGAAGAATCTCAAAGCATCATAGACAGAGATAAATTGGCTATTATGTGGCAAAGTATGTTTAAAACTATAACAGACGATAATCCATATCTATTTTTGTTTATTCCCAATGCTATTACAGTTGCAAATAAAAACATTAAAAATATTGAGCCGAGTTTGAGCGGCATTTGGCATAACTATATAAAGTGGGAAAAAAGTGAATGATTATACTTTTTGATTTAGACGGGACAATTATAGATTCCACTGATGCGATTTTAGAAAGCTTTCATCATACTTTTGATGTTCATAAAGTTATACATGCCAAGGATGATGAAATAAAAGCTCTTGTAGGCTATCCGCTTGATGTGATGTTTAGAGATTTAGGGATAAAGAAAGGGGAAGTATGGAACTTTGTAGCAACATACAAAGAACATTACAGAAAAATTTCCACACAAAAAACATATCTGCTAAGCTCCGCAAAAGAAGCAATAGAAATGGCAAGTGAATTTGCAGTTTTGGGTATCGTGACAACAAAAACAGGAGAGTATTCCAGAATATTGATGGAAAATTTTGGTTTAATGGATTATTTTGAGGTTTTAATAGGCCGAGAAGATGTAGAAAATCCAAAACCACATGCAGAGCCGATACTCAAAGCAATAGATATATTGGATTCAAAGATGAAAGAAGTTTGGATGATTGGCGATACGAAACTAGATCTAATTTGTGCAAAAAATGCCGGTGTGAACTCGATAGGAGTATTAAGCGGCTATGACAGTTTAGAAACCATAGAAAAATATACTGACATTGTTTGCAGTGATGCACTTGAAGCCGTGAAATTTTTAAAAAATAGGAAAATATAACACAAATTTCTTAGTTAATATCTAAGAGTAAATCCATCAAGCTATATTTAAGAGCAAGTTGCCTAAAATACAAGATATCAGAAACTATAGAAAATATACAAAATTTCTTGAAAAAACTTAAGGAGAATTTATGCTGGAACTAAGATGGCATAGTCGTGCTGGCCAAGGTGCTGTAACAGGTGCAAAAGGTTTAGCAGATGTAATTTCTACAACCGGTAAACATGTGCAAGCGTTTGCATTTTACGGGTCTGCGAAGCGTGGAGCTGCAATGACAGCTTATAACCGTGTTGATGATAAGATTATTATGAATCATGAAAAATATATGCAACCTGATTTCGTATTTGTAATCGATCCAGCGTTAGTGTACACATCAGATGTTACTATTAACGGGAAAGAAAATACAAAATATATTATTACAACTCATATGAGCACCCAAGAGCTTGTAGCTTCTCAGCCTAAACTTGAGGGGAAAGAAGTTTATACAGTTGACTGTATTAAAATTGCTCAAGAAACTATCGGTCGTCCTATTCCAAATACACCAATGCTTGGCGCATTTATGAAGATTTCTGGAATGTACGATATAGAATTCTTTAAAGAAAGTATGGTGAGAATTCTTGGTAAATTACCACAAAAAATCATCGATGCAAACATGATAGCTATTCAGCGCGCATATGATGAAGTAAAATAAGGAACTGATTATGGCAAAAACAGGTTGGGACGAATTTGAAATCGGAGCTATGCTTCGTACATTTGACGGCAAGATAGATGATATTGCAGGAACACTGCAGGAAGATCGTGCATATTCACAAAATAGTTCTTTTTCGGCTAGTGTAGCTGACTGGAGAATCGAGAAGCCAATATTTAGTAAAGACTTTTGTATCGATTGTCAATTTTGTTGGATATATTGTCCGGATATCTCGATTATTTCAAGAGATAAAAAAATGATTGGTATAGATATGGATCACTGTAAAGGTTGCGGTATTTGTGTTGAGGTTTGTCCTACAAACCCTAAATCATTACTAATGTTTCCGGAACAAGCAGATGAAGAATCAGAGCTAGCAAAATGGCCTGCAAAAGAAAGTAAGGAAAAATAATGGCATTTGATAAAATGGAATTAAAAGATATTGAAGTTTGGGATGGAAACTTTGCAGCTGCACAAGCTTTAAGACAATGTCAAATTGATGTTGTTGCAGCTTACCCGATTACTCCATCAACTCCTATTGTTGAAGGTTATGGAAAATTTAAAGCAGACAATTATGTAGAAGGTGAATTTGTAATGGTTGAGTCTGAGCATGCTGCAATGTCAGGATGTATCGGTGCTGCTGCTGCTGGTGGTCGTGTTGCTACTGCAACATCTTCTCAAGGTTTTGCGCTTATGGTTGAAACACTTTATCAGGCTTCAGGCATGAGATTACCAATAGTTTTAAATGTTGTTAACCGTGCTCTTGCAGCTCCACTAAATGTTAATGGTGACCATTCAGATATGTACTTAGGTCGTGACAGCGGTTGGATTCAACTGGATGCTTATTGCCCTCAAGATGCTTATGACCTTAACTTTATAGCATTTAAAGTTTCTGAAGATCATGATGTAAGACTTCCTTGTATGGTTCACCAAGATGGTTTTATGACTTCACATACAGCACAAGGTGTACATACGCTAAGTGATGATGTTGCTTATAGTTTTGTTGGCGATTTTAAGCCAATGAATGACATGTTGGATTTTGAGCATCCTGTAACACATGGTGTGCAAACTGAAGAGGATTGGCACTTTGAACATAAAGCTCGTCAGCATAATGATTTAATGACAAAAGTTATGCCAAAAATTCAAGCTGCTTTTGACTCGTTTGAAAAACTTTCAGGTCGTAAATATAACATCGTTGAATCATATGATATGAGTGATGCAGATGTGTGTGTTGTTTGTATGGGAACTTCTGTTGAGACAGCTCGAGAAGTTGCAACTGAGATGAGAGCAAAAGGTATTAAAGCCGGTGTAGTTGGAATTCGCGTAATTCGTCCATTCCCATTCTTTGAAATTGGAGAAGCTCTTAAAGATGTTAAAGCTATTGCTACACTAGATCGTTCATCTCCGAATGGCGCGCCTGGTATGTTGTTTAATGAAATGGCTGGAGCACTCTTTAATACAGATACAAAAGCAATGCTTTCAGGATATGTTTATGGCTTAGGTGGTCGTGATTTGACTAAAGCACATTTGGTTAGTCTTTACACAGAACTTCAAGCAAATGTTGATGCAGGTAAAGTAACAACACAATTACAGCAGTTTATCGGTGTTCGTGGACCGAAACTGGCATTTTTATAGGAGAAAACTATGAGTGAAATGAAAAAAATTAAAAACTTAAAAGACTTCTCAACATCGGCTGACCGTTTTGAAGGTGCAAACCTTTTGTGTCCGGGTTGTGCTCACTCTATCATTGTTCGTGAAGTATTGAATGCTACGAATGATGATTTAGTTCTTTCAGCATCAACTGGCTGTCTTGAAGTTTGTACAGCAGTTTATCCTTATACTTCATGGGATGCATCTTGGATTCATATCGGTTTTGAAAATGGTTCAACTGCTGTTGCAGGTGCTGAAGCTATGTACAATGCCCTTAAAACTAAGGGTCGCCTAAAGCAACCGGACCGTAACCCTAAATTTGTTTCTTTTGCAGGTGACGGTGCATCTTACGATATAGGTTTCCAGTGGATTTCTGGTTGTATGGAACGTGGACATAATATGATGCATGTCGTACTTGATAATGAAGTATATGCAAATACAGGTGGACAGCGTTCATCTTCTACTCCGATAGGTTCAAGTACGACTACTGCACCAGCCGGTCGTATAAGTTATGGTGAAAAGAAAAATAAAAAAGACATGGTTTCTATTATGGCATCTCATGGCATCCCTTATGCTGCGCAAGTTGCTCCAAATAAATGGAAAGATATGGTTAAAAAAATCCAACATGGTATGGCTGTTGAAGGTCCAGTATTTATTAATGCTGTTTCTCCATGTACTACTGAGTGGAAATTTGACCCTAAAGATACAATGCATATAACTGATTTAGCAACTGATTCTTTGGTTTTCCCACTTTATGAGATTATTGATGGTCATGAGTTGAATATAACTTACAGACCAAAAAATGTAATTCCAGTTGAAGAATACATGGCAGCGCAAGGTCGTTTCAAGCACCTTTTCAAAGATGAGTACAAGTACTTAATTAAAGAGTGGCAAGACCGTGTAGATGAGAAATGGGCGCAGTTAAATCGTCGAGAAGAAGCTCGCGTTTAAAAAGCTTTTAGCTTCAGCACATCTTGCACCAAACTCAGACACTCGGCGTACATTAGTACGCAGTCGGTCAGAGTTTGGCACAATCTGCACTAAATCTAAAACTTTTTTCGATTACCACTTAATATTATAAGTCTAATTTTTTTACCTAACCTCCCCACTTCAACAAACATAAATTAAAAGTCGATAAAATACTGATTCTATTGGGCTTACTGCCGAAGTAAACCAAGCGTTAGCGTAGCCAAAGGAAGTAATTCCTTTAGCGTAATAATAATGAAGGGTTTCCTTCATTTTATAAAATAAAATTAAGGAATTTTGCATGCCATTATTAGACTCTTTCACGGTAGACCACACAATCATGCCAGCTCCAGCGGTTCGTAAAGCTAAGGGGATGAAAACTCCAAGTGGAGATGAAATTACAGTATTTGACTTACGATTTGTTAAACCAAACCAAGAGATACTTTCTCAAGAGGGCATTCATACTTTAGAACATCTATTTGCAGGATTTATGCGTGATCATTTAAATTCTGATAAAACTGAGATTATTGATCTCTCTCCAATGGGATGCAGAACAGGCTTTTATATGAGTGTTATTGGAAATCCGAGTGAAGAGATTGTTGCAGATGCGTGGGAAGCTTCCATGAAAGATGTGCTTGAAGTTAAAAGTCAAGAAGACATACCAGAGTTAAATATATATCAGTGTGGAACCTATAAGATGCATTCACTCCAAGATGCAAAAGATATAGCTGCTGCAGTTCTTCGAAAAGATATTGACATCATGGATAATGATGCGCTTTCTTTAGACCTTTCAAAGGTAGAGTAAATTATGTATATTTTACTTCCAATGGATAGTGAAGACGTTCAAGAAGCGTCATTGACAAAAATTGATGATGTAGAAGTATGGGCACAAATGCTTGTAGAGCATGGAGAAGTTGTAGAAATAAATCACAGTAAAGATAAAGATGGTTTTGAAAACTTGTCTGAAACTGTGGTAGTGATGAATGACAATGAATATGTATGGCCTTTTATGGAATTATCCATGATGGTGCTTGTTGCACATACTCAAAGAAGTATAGATGACATTGTTGAAGCATATCTTTTTAAAGAACTTCACGACTTAGCCTATTAAAAGCAAGATTGCATGGCAGATTTAAAACAGTTTTTAGAACTTTTTAATCCTATGCCTGGGAATCATTATCTTTTAGTTACAACTTTCCCAGATGAAATAACAACTGCTCTTTGTGATATGCTTCAAGACGTTGATGGTGAGCTTGGATTAGCAGTTTATGATGAAGATGCAAAAGATTTAGCATTGCTATATCCACGTGCCAAGATACAAAATATGGAAAGCTTCGCTAAACCATTTCGTGCTATTCCAAGAGATAATAATGTTGTAATATTTAAAGATATATTTCACCTCCATACAAATCAAAAAATGATACTAAAGATTGCATATACTACCTTAGCGAACGCAGCTCACATAATCATTATGCAAAAAAAAGGTACTATGGATGTTGATGCAATCAAGGAAATATTAGAAGAATTTGAATTTCGTGCAGCAAATTACATCGATGTTTTGCCAGAATATGATTTAGTCATGGCAAAAAAAATGCATATGTGGGGTAATGGGTTATAGTGGATGCTTTAATATTTAACGATGAATTTCATACCATGACCTTAAGCGAAGATGGCTCCTATACAGCTTTTTCCAAAGAGTATGGTGAACATTACCATTCAACAAAAGACGGTGCTTTGCACGAATCACTTGTTAAACATGTAGAACCTGCTTTTAAAATTAAGAAGTATAAAGATGAAATAAATATTTTAGATATTTGTTATGGTCTTGGATTTAACACTTTGGCGACACTCTATTATTGTAAAAAAAACAATATTACTTCAAAGATAAATATCTACTCACCTGAACTGGATGTTAAACTTGTAAAATCATTAAAAGACTTTACCTATCCAAAAGAGTTTGATGAATTTAAAAATATAATTTTAGAGTTATCTGACAAAGGCATTTATGACGATGTGTATTGGCATATAGAAATTTTTCTCGGAGATGCCAGAGAGTACGTAAGAACATTTTCACATGTTAAGTTTGACATAGTGTATCAAGATGCATTTTCACCAACTGCAAACCCAACCCTTTGGACAAAAGAGTATTTTAATGATATAAAAAAAATAATAAAAGAAGATGCCATTCTAACAACTTACTCTATCTCATTGCAAACAAGGCTTGCCTTATATGAAAATTTTTTTCATATCTACATAAATAGTGGGTCTGGATTTAGAGATGCAACAGTCGCCTCGCCATTAAAATTATCTTATTTTCAAGAGGTAGATATGGAACATAAGATTTCTTGCAACACTCATGTCAGGCCTCTTAGCGATGCACATGTCAAAAGGTAACATTAAAAAAAATTATTTGATTACTTTGCAATAATATAGTATGCTAGTCTATCTTTATGCCCTTCTTCAGGTATAATCCAGCAATTTTAGGAGTTGACTATGCAGGAATATGTGTTAAAAAATGATGATTTTTTGGTCTCACAAACCGATGAAAAAGGGATAATCCTATTTGCAAATGATGATTTTTGCAAAATAGCAGGATATAAACTAGAAGAATTGATGGGCAAACCACACAATGTAGTTCGCCACCGTGATATGCCTCGTGCAGCTTTTAAAGATTTGTGGGATACGGTTAAGCGTGGAAATGTATGGAGTGGATATGTGAAAAATGCCACAAAAAATGGAGGTTTTTACTGGGTTTATGCAACCGTATACCCTATGTATGACGAAGTGAGACGTGAAAAAACATACATGTCTTGCAGAAGAAAGCCATCTAAGCAGGAAATTGCCGATGCCCAAATATTATATAAAACACTTAAGTAGGACAAGTTTATGAATACATTACAAAAAAATATTATATTAGCTATTTCTTTTGCTTTATTGATAGCATCGCTCGTTCTTACAGACTCTATCTTAGTTCAAAGTATATTTGCAGTTATCGCCGCAAGTGCTGCCATAGCTTTAGTAAACATTGCTTCTTCCGATGCGAATTCAACAATTTTTAAAATTTTTGATGAGATTGATGAACTGATGCTTTTTGAGAGAAATAAGATAATCTTGAATGAGCAAACAAATAATGAAATGGAAAAACATTTAAACAACTTACTTAAAAAGTATTATCAAATTGTTCTTGATGACACAAAAGTAGCTGGTGAAATGGTTTTAATTGCTGACAAAGTTTCAAAAGGTCATTACACATGCAGAGTTGGGTCAGATACAAAAACACCCTATTTGCATGTGCTTAGAAACAGTATGAATAACATGTTAAATTCATCAGAGAAAAATTTAGAGAATGCTATTGTAACGCTTCAAAGTTTTTCTCATGGTTCATTTACAACAAGAAGTGTAGTCAATGTTGAAGCAAAAATGGCTGATCTTTTAAATAATATAAATTCTCTTGGTCAGTCTCTTGAAGATATGCAAAAACAAAATGAAGACTCAAATAACAAGATTGTTGAATCATCAAAAACTTTAAATAAGACTATAGAAAATATCACAGATACAACGATAGTAGATTTTAAAAATATGATTAATGACATTGTAGATAGAATCCATAATGTTTCTCAAAAAGAAAATGAGATGGTTGATAATCTTCAAACACTTGTACAACATGCAAATGAAACAAAAAATATTTTAGGAACCATAGGCGATATTGCAGAACAAACAAATCTTTTGGCTTTAAATGCTGCTATCGAAGCCGCTCGTGCGGGTGAACATGGGCGTGGATTTGCTGTTGTTGCCGATGAGGTTAGAAAGCTCGCAGAACGTACACAAAAAAGTCTTTCAGAGACTACAGCTACTACAAATGTTCTGATTCAGTCAATTTCAGACAGTTCAGATGCCCTAAACAGAAATGCTGATGAAGTGAATGAAATATCTAATGCAGTGAACGAAGTAAGCAGTAAAATGGATGAAATCATTGTTACGTTAGAGAGTTTATCTTAATCTTAGATGAATAAATGGTGCCAAAAAGTACTATTTATTCATTTATTACCTCTAAAAATGCTTCACCAAACTGCTCAAATTTTTTCTCTCCAACACCATTAACCTCCAGCATTGAAGCTTTATCGAAAGGTTTCTCTGACGAGAGATTTTTTAAAACTTTATCGCTAAATACTATATATGCAGGAACATCAAGCGCGCTTGCCAATTCGCTTCTTTTAGTCCTTAATTTTTCAAATAAATCTTCATCATATTCAAACGCATCAGCTTGTTTGACTCTTTTTTCTTTTACAGACACTTGAAGTCTTGAAGACTTTATATTGACTTTGATTTTGCCTTTTAGTATGTTAATAGCATCATCTGTCAGTTTGAGTACACTAAACTCGCCAATATTTAAAGTTTTTAATTCTAACAAACGCTCAAGTATTACAAACCACTCTTTCTTACTGAGATGCGTTCCGATGTTATAAACAGATAATTTATCCGCTTCATTGGCTAAAAGTTTTTGCTCTTTGGAGCCTCTTAAAACATCAATCAGATAGTTTTTTCCAAAGCTTTGATTTGTTTTATAGATGGTACTTAAAATCATCTGTGCTTCTTTGGTAATGTCCTGTCTTGAAGCGTCTGACTGTAAGCAGTTGTCACATCTGTCATTGCATGCATCAAGCGTGTCATCAAAATATTCTGCCAGTTGTTTATGAAAGCATATTTCACTTGTAGAAAATTTGTAAATACTGTCTATTTTTGCATCCAAATGAGCTTTATACTCTTCATTTTCAATATCAATTAAAAATCTTTTTTGCAAAATCATATCGGCAGCATTAAAAAGAAGAAGTGTCTCACTGTCTTCTCCATCCCGTCCGGCACGTCCTATCTCTTGGTAGAAATTTTCCTGTGACTTTGGAAGCGACATGTGAACCACAAAACGGATGTCACTCTTGTCTATCCCCATGCCAAAAGCTATGGTTGCAACCATGATATTAACTTTGTCATTGACAAAAATTTTAAAGTTCTGTTCTCTTACATGTTGTGGTAATCCTGCATGATAAGGAAGTGAACTGTACCCTTTCATGTTTAAAAAAGAGCTGACTTCCTCAGCTTTTTTCCTTGAACTGACATAGATGATTCCGCTTTCGTTTTTATGACGGTTTAGAAAATCCTGCAGTTGAGCATGTCCGTTTGTGAGTCGCCTTTGCGCAGAGATAAATATATTTTTGCGAAAGATTTTGCCTTTTAATACTGTAGGATTCTGCAGGCGTAGTTCTCTTACTATATCATCTGTTACATGGTTTGTAGAAGTCGCTGTAAAGGCACAAACAGCAATGTTTGGAAAGTTCGCTTTTAAGTTGCCAAGAGCACGATAATCATCTCTAAACTCATGCCCCCATTGGGAAATACAGTGTGCTTCATCAATGACAAAAAAGTTTATATTTAAAGTTCTTAAAAGATTGAGTGTTGACTCCGTATTTAGCCTCTCAGGAGATAAATATAAAAACTTTAATTCCCCGTTTCTTGCTTTTGAAATTATCTCATTTACATCCTCTCGGGATTGTGCAGATGATATCATGTCTGCACTGATTTTTTGGGCTTTGAGCGCAGAAACCTGATCTTGCATAAGTGCTATCAGTGGAGAAATTACGATGCTTATTCCCTCTTTTATCATAGTGGGAAGTTGATAAACAAGTGATTTACCGCCGCCTGTTGGCAAAATCATAAGCAAATCCCGATTATCTAAAACGGTATCTACCCCTTCTTCCTGAAGTGTTCGAAAATCATTATGACCAAAGATATCCTTTAAGACTTTATATTTTATATCTTTCATTTTTCTTTGGCCTTTTTTTCATTTTTCATAAGCCAAATGAAAACTTCAACGACACTTTGATAGAGTTCTGCGGGTATTTGACGGTCTATTTCTAAATCCACAAGGGAGTTGACAAGTGCTTCATTTGCAAAAATCGGAATATCGAATTCATTTGCTTTTTCTATGATTCTTTTTGCCAGTTCACCTTTTCCGGTAGCTATTATTTTTGGAGCTTCACCACTTTTTTTATCATATTTTAAAGCGGCTGCTTTTTCCATGTTAATACTGTGCCGTTATAGAGTCGACTTCATCCCATGTGAGAGAGGCTTTTTGGTGGGAGATAATGTGCGAGACATATCTTGCAAACATGTCAGTTTCAATGTTTACTTTTGAGCCTTTGCGGTAGTTCTTAAACAGAGTTTCTTTCATAGTATGTGGAATAATTGTGAGTCGAAAACTATCCGCATTGACATCATTGACAGTTAAACTCACCCCGTCGACGGTGATAGAACCCTTTGGAACGATGAAAGGAATACTTTTTTTCTCAACACTGATGAAAACATCAAAAGAGTTACCATTGTTTTTAATCTCTTTAATAGTCCCAATCGCATCTATATGCCCCTGAACAACATGTCCTTCAAATTTATCACCCATCATCATGGCAGGTTCGATGTGGACTTGGTTTTTGTAGTTTTCCATTGCTAAGTGTTTTTGCGATTCAGGTGAGAGCTCAACGCTAAAACCATCAGGTAAAACTTTAACAACAGTTAAGCACGCTCCATTTATTGCTATGGAATCACCAAGTTTAGATTTATATGATGACTTTATGGTGAGAGTTGAACCTGCAAAACTTTTGACAGTCGCAATTTCCCTTATTAAGCCTGTAAACATTCGTACCCTTTCTTATAGTTTATTTTATTCATTAAAAAACTATCTTTCCATCTTCTTGTAGATTTTTTATAATCTCTTTTGCCTTAGCATGTCCCTTGTAAGCTGCTTTTCTGCAGTAATCAAGTGCAGTATCATTGTTTAGCTCACACCCAATTCCCTGGTCGTAAAGTAAGCCTAAATTGTAAAGTCCTTCAGCTAAACCAGCTTCAGCAGCACGGGAAAAACAGATAAAACATCTGGCATCATCCTGAATAACGCCATGCCCTTCTTTGTAAAGTGCACCAAGATTGTTAAAACTCTCTGCATGACCACGCTTTGCTCCTTCTTCGTACCAAAAAGCAGCTTCTGAAAAGTTTTGAAGACAGCCAAGTCCACGCTCTAACATGAGTGCAACCTCATACATGGCAGGAACAACTTCTCTGGTTGCTGCTTCTAAGTGAAGCTCATACGCTTTAAACTGGTCATGTACTACGCCGCCGATTCCGTTTTCATAAAGAATTGCCAGATTAAAGAGCGCATAAGGCTGTTTAGCTTCAGCAGCTTTTGTGTAAAGTTCTAGTGCTTTTGCCTCATCTTTTTCACATCCTTGCGCTGTTTGATACATGTAAGCTAAAGAAGTCTGTGCATCTGCATTATCCAAATCTGCAAGTTTTGTGTAAAGTTCAAATGCAGTTTTAAAGTCACCGGCATTGTATGCGGCATGTGCTTGTTGTATCATTTGACCTCATTTTCTGTTCTTATAGGTTGTCTATAAGTGGTTTTGTTATGTTTTTTAGCAGCTTTAGCTTTTCTTATCTGTTCTAGTAAATCTTCTTTTGTATCGAGATGGTTTTCCCTGATTTTATGTTCATCGCTTCCATCAATCTCTTCATCATACTCTAAAACTTCAGGCACATAATCTTTAAATAACTCTTCTGTGTCTTTACCCATCTTAAAAAAACCTTATTATTATGTTTATATTATGCAAATGATACTTAAAAATGATAAAATTCGCATAAAATAAAATGAGTTCTTGTCACTTTCAGCCTGACAGAATCTAGGAATATAAATGAATTATGATGTAATCGTTGTTGGTGGCGGGCATGCGGGTGTTGAAGCATCCTTAGCCTCTGCAAGAATGGGAAATAAAACTTTAATGATTTCGATGTTAGCTGAAAATGTTGGAGCTACTAGCTGTAATCCTGCGATTGGCGGACTTGCAAAAGGGCATTTGGTTCGTGAGATTGACGCACTTGGCGGTCAGATGGGGCTTATCACGGATGAAGCAGGGATTCAGTTTCGCATACTAAACCAAACAAAAGGTCCTGCAGTTCGGGGAAGCCGTGCTCAGATTGACATGGACAAGTACCGCGTTATTGCAAGAAATGTAGTTTTAAATACCCCTAATTTAGATTTGGTTCAAGAGATGGCTGAGTCTTTGATAGTTGAGGAAAATGTTGTCAAAGGCGTGAAAACAAATCTTTTAAATGTATATGGAGCTAAAAAAGTTATCATTACAAGCGGTACCTTTTTAAAAGGGATTATCCATGTTGGAGAGATTCAACAAGTTGGCGGCCGTTTTGGTGAACAAACCAGTATTGGACTCAGTGATTCCTTACGAGATGATTGTGGTTTAAATATGGCAAGATTAAAAACTGGTACATGTGCTAGAATAGAAAGTAAAAGCATAGACTTTTCAGTGATGGAAGCCCAAGCCGGTGACGCAAATCCAAGCCCTTTTAGCTTTAGAACAGATAGGGAAGAGTTTAGAAAAACAAAAGTACAACTTCCATGTTTTATAGCTTACACAAATGAAAATACTCATAACATTATCTCATCAAATTTTTACAGAGCGCCGCTTTTTACAGGTCAAATAGCTGGTAAAAGTCCCAGATATTGTCCAAGTATTGAAGATAAAATAAGTAAGTTTGCTGATAAAGATAGGCATCATCTATTTTTGGAACCACAAACCGCAGATGCAACAGAATATTATATAAATGGTATGAGTACCTCTCTTCCGCCAGATGTTCAGCAAGATATGATTCGCTCAGTAAAGGGGATGGAAAACGCTAAAATTGTTCGTTATGGTTATGCCATTGAGTATGATTTTGTTGACCCTAGAGAGTTAAAACATTCACTTGAAACTAAAAAAATAAAAGGTCTTTATTTAGCTGGGCAGATAAATGGAACAACAGGCTATGAAGAAGCAGCAGCGCAAGGGATTATGGCAGGGATAAATGCTTCCCTTTCTGTGCAGGGAAAAGAACCTTTGGTGCTTAGACGTGATGAAGCATATATTGGTGTGCTCATAGATGATTTAGTGACCAAAGGAACGAATGAGCCATATAGAATGTTTACATCCCGTGCAGAGTACAGACTTCTGCTTCGCGAAGAATCAGCAGATACAAGACTCTCTCACTATGGGAATGAACTCGGACTAATCTCGGATGAGGTCTATGAAAAAGTGCAACTCAAAGATATCCAGATTAAGAGTGGAGCACTGCTTTTAGAGGAGACAAGATTTACGCCAAACAAAGAGTTTATAGCATTTTTAGAAAGCATGGGAGAAGAGCCTATTAAAGATGTCTCAACTGCCACTCAGCTTGTAGCTAGAAAAACTTTTGATGTTGAGAAAATGGTAAAAATACTTCCAGAGCTTGAGAAATATGATGATTATATAAAAGAAGAGATCTTGGTTGAAGGCAAATATGCCCGTTACATTGATAAGCAGAGTGAAGAGATAGAGAGGATGAAAAAGTATCTCAAAATTGCAATTCCTGAAAATTTCAGTTTTACAAATATCAGCGGACTAAGCAAAGAGATTCAGGAAAAGTTAGCAGAGTTCAACCCTCCAACCCTGCAGGCAGCTATGAATATAAGCGGTATAACACCGGCGGCGATAGAGATTATCCATATTTACATCAGAATGGCGGCAAAGAAATGAGAATTTTTTATTATGTTCATACAGGTCACCGTATAGGTTTAGACAGATTCAGACGTGCGGCTACTATCATAAAAGCCTTGGGTGATGTTGATATTACACTTTTATGTTCTGACTACCGTATAGCCCAAATTGCCAGAGATTTTGGAGTTAAAAACAGTGTTGGTCTTGATGTGGTTAGAAATATACCGCAAATCGCAGATCATGGCGATAAGCTTATTTTTGATTCAGAAGAAGCAAATCCAATAATGCTGGACGATATGAGAAACTATTTTTCAACTTTTATCAGAGTCAGTGACAATAAAGATGATATAAAAGATGAAAAAGAGCTTCTGATTTCACCTTATTTAGAGGGTGAGAATATATGTCATGCTTATGCAATAGATGATACTTTTTTTGTTCATGAGCCAAAAACAATCAAGCTGTCCTATTTTTTTGGTGATGATGATTACGAAAAAGATTTAGAGAAAAACTTATCGTTTCTTGAGGGTTTAAATCCTGACCTCCAACTTGGGTTTTACTATTTTTTAGATTACGAGGATATGCTAAAGAAAAAATTCAGGAACTATCATGAATTTGAAGAGTATGAAGCGATGATTAAAACAACAGATGTCTTAATAACTGCATCACCTCAAGCTGTTTTGGAAAACTTGGCATCGGGCGGAAAGCCTATTTATATACAAAGAGAAGATTATACTACTAATTTTCAAGAGCTTTTTGAGAGTTTAAATATTCCAGTAGTTAATAATTTGGACAAAAAACAATTATCTGTTATATTAAAAACAATTGATAACCATAAATACCATCGTGCAGAACAAAATTGTAACAAAATAACAAAATTTATAAAAGAAAACTTAATTTAATAATTAATTAAAACTATTTTAGTATATAATAAGCCTCTAAAAATTCACAAAAAAGTGAGCAAATATGGAAAATAATAGCCGTAGAGGTTTTATGGGGAAAGCATTTGGTGCTGTTGCAGCAGTAGGTGCGGTAGGTTCATTAGTTGCAATGAAAAAGTCTTGGGACCCACTTCCAAGCGTAAAAGCAGCTGGTTTTACAACTCTTGATATGGGGATGTATCAAGAAGGTGTTATGGTTACTGAAAAATGGAGAGGGAAACCTATTTTTGTTTTAAAGAAATCTGCTGAAGTAATGGCAAAAGAAAAAGGTAATGCAGCAGCAGAAGCTAGAAATATTAAAGTCGGTAATGATAATTTTATGGTAGCTATTGGCCTTTGTACACACTTAGGCTGTATTCCAGCATTTAGATCAGATTCAAATGATTTCCAATGTGCATGTCATGGTGGAATGTTTGATGCGTCTGGTTTAGTGACAAAAGTACCACCACCACGTGGTTTTGATATACCTCCATTTAAGATAGATGGTAATAAGTTGATTCTTGGTGAAGTTGGTCCTGAGTACCAATCTATGAAAGATAATGGCGTTACGCTATAAATAAGGGGAGGATAAATGGCACATTTTACAAAAGCAACAAGTGTTAAAGACTGGTTAAACCAACGTTTAGCAATTGAAAAAGTTGAAAAGGTAATGGCATCTGAGTATTGGATTCCTAAAAATATTAACTTTTTGTGGGCGATGGGTATGGTTCTTGTAGTCACTTTCGTACTACTTTTAGTTTCAGGTATATTTTTATTAATGTATTACGTACCAACAACAGCGGAAGCATTCTATAGTGTAAATTATACTATTATGAGAGAAGTTGGTTATGGTTGGTTATGGAGACATGTACATGGTGTGGCTGCATCTGTAGTTTTCTTAGTAATTTACATTCACATGTTTACAGCTATATATTACGGTTCTTACAAGAAAGGTCGTGAGATGATTTGGATTTCAGGGATGCTTTTATTTATTGCATTCTCAACTGAAGCATTCTCAGGTTATATGTTGCCATGGGGTCAAATGTCTTATTGGGCTGGTATGGTTATTACTAATCTTTTTGCTGGTGGTTCACTTCATGCAGATGGTTTAGTTGAGTGGATTCGTGGGGATTATGTTCCTGCACAGGCATTCTTAGGTCGTTTCTTTATGTTACATGTACTTCTTGTACCAATTGCAATAATGGGTCTAATCGGGCTTCACTTTGCAGCTCTTAGAATTCCACACGTTAATAATCAAGATGGTGAAGAGATTGATTTTGATGTTGAATCTAAAAAATATTTAAATGGAGACAAAGCTGGTTCAAAAGTAATGAGATTTGCTAATGACTTCATGTCAAAAGATATGATGGTTGTTGGAATTTTTCTAATTTTCTTCTTTTATCTAGTATTTTATAACTATGGTTTTGCGATGGATCCTGTAAACTTTGATCCTGCTGATGGTCTTAAGACACCTGCACATATTTATCCTGAGTGGTATTTCTTATGGTCTTATGAGATTCTTCGACCATTTAATATTGATCTTGGTTTAGCATTATTCGGATTTGCTCAAGTTATTTTTGTTTTCTTACCTTTCTTAGACAGAAGCCCAAATAGTGTTCCTGCAAACCGTCGTGGTGCAGCATTTAAAGTTTGGTTTTGGTTAATGCTTTCGAATATGATAGTTTTAACTGCGATGGGTAAACTTCCACCAGAAGGTGTATTTAGTCAGATAGGTTTGGTTGCAGCAATTTTATTTATTGCTCAGTGGATAGCACTTCCAATAATCACATCTATGGAAAAAAAGGTATAAGGAAAAGATATGAAAAATAAAGAACCAATAATATTAGCAGTTGTCGTCTTCTTCACACTTGTAACTTATTATCTTGTTGAGCCTTATGCTCACCATGTAATGCACAAGCATGTAGAGAGTGAAAGTTTCGCTTATGCAGACTTACCAGCTATAACAAAAACTGGTGATGCGGCACGTGGGCAAGACTTAGTTATGGGCGCTGGCGCATGTGTTGGCTGTCACGCTATCGAAGCTGCTGGAATGCCAGCTGCAATGGAACCACAAATGGCAGCAGCTAGTTATGGTGTAAACCCACCAGATTTAAGTAATGCTGGTGTGATATATGATGCTAGATTCTTAACTGATTTAATCAAAAACCCTGCGCATGCACTGAAAGTTGAGCATAAGTTTGATGCTGACAAAGGTCAGATGCATCCAATGGTTGGATTTTATGGAGCTGGCGGAGATATAGATCAAGAAGTTGCGGATATGGTAGCTTACTTACAGTCTATTGCTGTTAAGCCTGAAGCTGTTACCCCTGCATTGGCATATGAAAATGCTTGTGGTAGATGTCATGCCATGAGTTATGAAAACTGGACTCAAATTGGCACTAAACCTAAGTTTAAACATGAAAAAGATTCTTTAGCATTTGATATTAAAGTGTTAGAATATCAAGATTCAATTAAGACTTATATGGGTAAATTACCACCAGATTTAAGTATGTATATTCGTTCTCGTAATGAGCAGTTTATTAGTACTTTAGTTGAAAACCCTCAAAACCATTTAGCTGGTACTGCTATGCCTCGTACAGGTGTAACTGCGGATACAATGGATAAAGTTATTGAGCATATGAAAGATGCTGGTGACACAAAAAGACATAAAAGAGAAGAAGTTGGGAAAACTGTAATGATTTTTATCGTTATCTTTGCCCTCTTTGCGCTTCTTTGGAAAAAACAAGTTTGGAGAGATTTACACTAAATCTTTTTTAAAACTAAAACATGTAGGCTAGAACTTTTGTTCTAGCCTTTTTGTGATTTTCACACACACTTCCTTCATAAAAATTCATTCAAAGAAATTATTTGCTATAATCCGCGTTATGAGATTCAGAAAATTAAAAAAACAAGCAAATAAAAACAAGCAAATAAAAAGTAAAGAACCAGCTGTAGTGTATGCAAAATATGCTGACAGGGTGAAAGCACTGATAACTGATATGTTTATGATATACCTCCCAATGCTATACATCATTACCTATGTCATACTAGATGGCAAAGAAGATTTCCAGAGTTCACAGCTTGCGCAACTCTCTGGTGTATTGGTATATGGATTTATATATGCAGTACTTTTATCAAAGTTTGGACAAACACCCGGAAAAAAAGCGTATGCTATAAAAGTAGTAGATGCATACACCTTTGAGCATATCTCTTTTTTAAGAGCACTCTTTCGTTTTTTAGCATTTCTCATTTGCGCCGCTACACTTTTAGGACTTTTTGTACCATTTTACAGAAAAGACAAAAGAGCATTGCACGATTTATTGGCAAGAACCAGCGTGATAGCCATTTGATTTCACTTGCTATAAGTTGACTTAAATCAACGGATAAGCGGAAAATATGCACTATACAGTAATATTGTTACTAAATTGTTACTAAATTGCGTGGTTTAAACTTAGATTAAATTTTGCCAATATATAATGGTACGGTAAAAATGCCATAAAATATCGAAGTGATAGTGGAATAACAATTGCTGTTACTCTGCTATCACTTCAATAAAGTGGTAAAACAAAACAGGAGAAAAGAATGAAAAAAACTTTAGTTTCAATAGCGGCGGCGTCGTTAATAGTGTCTTCAGCAATGGCTGCAGATAAAGGTATAGATATAGTAACGACTGGTCAAGCGGTAGTTTATTATGAGACAAAAGCAAGTAATGCAACTGGTGCAGATGATTTATTTGACCAAGATACTGCAGGAGCAAATTTCGGTGTCCAATTAAACCTAGATGCGGATCTTAAAAATGGTTTCACTTTTGGTTCACAACTTTCTTATTTAGGTACTGCTGGTTTAGAGAAAAACCTTGTTAGCAATACAAGACAAAGTACAACTGCGGTTGGTACAATGGATACTATTGCTGATGAAGTAGCATTGACTAAAATCTTTATTGCTAAAAAAGTTGGTAACACAACAGTTAAAGTTGGTCGTCAAGCACTTCCTATGTCTCTTTCACCTTTAGCTTACTCTGAAGGTTGGAATGTATTTCAAAATACTTTTGAAGCAGCTTTAGTTGTAAATAGTGATATTCCAGATACTTTAGTTGTTGGTGCTTATGTTGGTCAAAGTAATGGTGTATCAGGTGCTAATTTTGCTACATTTAATGACTTGAGAGTTGCAACAGATGATTCAGGTACTGTAGGTGTAGATGGCACGGCATATATGCTAACAGTTCAGAATACATCAATTCCAATGACAACAGTTACTGGTTCATATTATAGTCTTGCAAAAATTGCTACTACACTTGAAGGTGCTGATGCATTATGGGCTGATGTAGCAATTGCTGATAAATCTTTACCAATGGGTCTTAAGATTGGTCTTCAAGCTGGTTCAATTATGCCAGAAAGCAGTGCTTTAGCAGATACAACTGCATTCGGTATTAAAGTTGGTCTAGCACCAGTTGAAAACCTTACTTTATGTGCAGCATATACATCAGTTGATGGTGATGATGCTAAACCTCAAGCAGCAATAAAAAATACTGGAACAGGTGTAAAAACTCCATTATTTACTCAGATGATTTATAACCAAGATGCTATTGCTTTAGATGCAAATACATTTATGTTAAAAGCTTCATATAATACAGGTGATTACGGTACTATTATTGCTCAAGGTACTTCTACTACTGCAGGTCATTCAAACTTAATGAATCGTACAGTTGCTAGTGTTGAAAAAGATACTGATTATACAGATTTAGAGTTAGTTTACAAGGTTAAAGTAAGTGGTATGGATTTAATGGCTGCTTATATTAACAGAAATTGGAGTGAAAAGTCAGGTACTGCAGATGAAGAAAATGCAGTTCGTATAGTAGCTCGTTACAACTTCTAATAAGAATCTTTTCTTTTTAGATTTCTTCTTTCCACCTCTTCCGGGGTGGAATTTCCTCAAAATAAAACCATCGAATTTCTTTAAAACCATCGAAACAAAGCATATAATAAAAGATTAATTTTATTTTTTATTTTTTTTATGTATAATCGATTCCAAATGATTACATGCAGGAGAAGTTGATTGAAAAATATACTAAGAACAGTGAGTTTATTGGTTATAAGTTTGGTATTTATAGGATGTGGAAGTAAAGTGCCATTTAAAGTTCAAGAGCCACTTGAAAATGCAGCGTTGGTTTATGTCTATGTTACTCAGGATGTAGGAACACAAGAGAGTCAAGGTGGTTCTGACTATAGTATTCGTATAAATAACAAAAGATATTTGGAGAGAATCAGAGGTGGTGAATTTATCTCTTTCAATCTTAAACCACAGCCCATGACTATCTCTGTAACAAGAGCACAGATAGAAGAAAAAGTTCTTGATATGGACTTCAAATCAGGACAAATATATTATTTAAAAGTTACTGATAACTTAGATGGTGGAAAGTTTGATTTTGAGCTGATGGACAATGCCCAAGCTTCAAAAGAGATAGCAAAAACCGGTTTAGCTGGATCTTCAGTTGAGAGTCCGGAAAATATTATCACTGAGTTTGTAACTGGTTCTAGTAGTGTTAAAGAAGAAGATATGATGGTTAAGCAGCAACCAGCACCGGTTCAAGCAGCTCCTCAGCCAGTTGTATACGCTGCTCCAGCTCCAAAAGCACAGCCATCTGCGCCATCTGCCAAAATGGAAGATGTACAAAAAGCTTTCAAACTCAAAGAGCAAGGTATCTTAAGTGATGCAGAATTTCAAAAACTAAAAACAGAGATTTTATCTAAATAATCTCTTGCTCCATGCTTCGCATGGAGCACCCTTTCCTTAACTTATAAAATATATAATCTATATCAACTTTTTT
>CALCGG010000018.1 GCA_937900945.1 uncultured Sulfurimonas sp.
ATAAAATTTAATATAAAACAACTGATATTAGTCTATTGTTGGATTTTATTGGTGATTCAAGAAGCTCTCTATCTCATCTATGCTCTTCGCGATACCTTTTGATAAATTTTGGCAGCCTTCTTTTGTAATTAAAATATCATCTTCAATTCTTATGCCGATTCCGCAATATTTTTGGGGAACATTTTCATCATCTTTGTCTATATATATTGCTGGTTCGATTGTCATAACCATGCCTTCTTGAAGTAGAATCTCTTTTCCCTTTTCATCTTTATAAGGAGCTTCATCGTGAACATCGATACCCATCCAATGACCTATCCCATGTGGATAATACTTTTTATGTTTTTTCTGCTTTATAAGCTTTTTACAATCACCTTGCAATATACCAAGTTCTACTAATCCTTTGCAAAGAAGTTCTTCTGATTTTTTTTGCAGCTCACTTCTCTTTACATGTGGAGCTATCATTGCAATGATTTGTAACTGCACATCTAAAATCATTTCATAAAGCTCTTTTTGGGGCTCTGTGAATTTGCCGCTGACAGGGATAGTTCTAGTAATATCACTGGCATAATATTCATACTCACATCCAGCGTCTATCAAAATCAGCTCATTTTCCAGTAAAGGTTTGTCATTAGAAATATAATGCAGTGTATTTGCGGAGTTTCCACATGCAACGATGGAAGTGTACGCATCACTGTACGCGCCATTTGATTTAAACACATATTCTATCTCAGCCTGGAGTTGATATTCCATCTTACCCGGCTTCTTTAAACTCATAACTTTATGGTGCGCCAGTTGAGTTATGTCGATTGCTTGTTGAATCAAATTTATCTCTGAAGAAGATTTTATGAGTCTCATTTTGTTGACAATGGTCGCAATATTATTATAAGAAAAGAGTTGTTTAGAATATCTTTTAAGAATTTTTACTTTTGAATAATCTAGGCTAAAATCATAATAGAGTGACTGTTTATCCAATAAAAATTCTTTTAGCTTGGTGCTCAATTTGCTACTTGCATAAACTTCATCAACTAAAAATTGTTCTTTAGCCTTTTCTTCTCCCAATCTTTTCCCGTTCCACAACTCTACTTTCTCATCTTTTTCTTGCACAAACAGAATAGTTTTGACTTTCCCTTTTGATTTAACAAAAACAAGAGAAGAATCGTCTTCCTTAAAACCTGTTAAATAGTAAAAATTACTATTTTGTCTATATGGATACTCTGTATCATTTGAACGAGTTTTAACTTCAGAACTAAACAAAACTGCAACAGAATTAGCGGATAACTTTTTAGCTAAAGAGTCTCTTCTTTTTTTATATTCGGTTTCTTCTATCATTTACAAACTTCGTTGAGCCAATTACGCACTTGAGTTAAGATATCCTCCAAGGCTTTGTTTAATGCTTCAACCCCGCCATTTGCATCAAGCGAATCAGATTTAACTTTAACGCTCAATGTTTTCGTTGAAACGATAGTATTTGTATTGGAATCAAGTAAACTCAAACTCATCACTATACTGGAATAAGACTCATTTGAATCATTTGTAAAGTACTGCATGAAGTCTTCTATATTTGTTTCTAATATAAAATCATTTTTACTTCTTGATTTATCGGTCTGAATACTTTTGAAAAGATCTGTTTCTCTAAGAAGCTTGATTATTTCAGCTGTTATAGCCCTGTTTGGTGAATCTGCCCATTGCGATTCAGAATAAGCGAACTGCTTATAACTTCCCTGAGCATAATTCATTTTCAAAGACATAAGATTATTTGGACTAAATGCTTGTGAGACTTTTAGTGATTTATCTGCGCAGCCTCTTGAAGTCAAATCGCCATCTTGCATATTTGTATGAATTGTATACTCAGTCATTGGAGCTTTATTTAGACTGCAAGCAGACAAAAAGAGAGCTGATATTACTATAAAAATAAGTTGATACATCTATTTTTCCCCCGGACCTTTTTTAATTTGCTCTTGTTTGAAAAGTACATCACTTGGGCTTCTTTCATACTGGTTTAATGCACCCTCAAGTTTTATCATTAGTTGCTGCATCTCAAGCAGCGTAGTGTTCACGGTTGGAACCATATCACCAGCTATATCTTTAAGATTAAATTCCCCACTTGCAATGGCTCTCTTAACCTCATCTGCTGAACTTCTTATGCCAAGATAGCTATTCATAATAGAATCAAATTTTTTTGATATATCACCTTCCCAACGGATACTATTATCAATAAAGGAATCAACATGTGGCATCATTTTATCTAACTTTGCAGTGGATGATTCAAAATTCTTAACACTCTTTTGAAGATTAAGTATTGTTTCTTCATCTAAAACTCTTTCAATCTTATCCATAAATCTTGCCGTTCTATTTAAAATAAGAGCAAACTGTTTTTGATTTTCTTCATTTAAAAGCCTTTGAGTTCCACTCAGAGTATTTGACAATTTATCAGATACTGTATCAATTGATTGTCCAAATCTCTCAAGAAAGGATGCTTCTGAGTTTATAACCGGATACTCTTCATTTTTATTGGCTTTTAAAGCTGGAGCACCATTGTCACCAAGATTCAGATTGATGTAACTTAAGCCTGTAATTCCCTGAGATGTCAATTTTGCAACTGTACTTGATTTGATTGGGGTTGATTTTAATATACTAATCAAAACTTCAACCTGCTCTGAGTTTTTTGGATTTATTCTAAGGCGAGAAACCTTACCGACACTGATACCTCTATATTTTACTGGCGCATCTAAATTTAATCCTAAAACGGACTCATCAAAATATATAAGATACTTAGCTGTTTCATCTTCAATAGATGGTTTTAAAAGCCAGTAACCAAACCCCATCATTAAAATGAGTCCAAATACGACCAACAGTCCTATAAGCGTATAATCAACTTTATTATTCATGTTAAATCAATCCTATTTAAAAAATGTTTGTATAAATTCACTTTTTGCTGAAGTAACTTCACTCACAGTTCCTTCATAAGCTATCTTCTTGTTATCAATAATCGCAACACGGTCAAGTGTATCATAAATTGATTGTAAATCATGTGAAACCATCACTATGGTCAGGCCTAGAAGTGAGCGAAGCTTTAATATAAGAGCATCAAAATCTCTTGCAGAAATTGGATCAAGCCCACTTGTCGGTTCATCTAAAAACAATAATTTCGGGTCCATCGCCAAAGCTCTTGCAAGACCCGCTTTTTTCTTCATACCGCCGCTTATCTGTGATGGATATAAGAGTGCATCACGAGATTTTAATCCAACTAGATTAATTTTAAATTCTATAATCTCATTAATCATATCGGTTGACAAGTCCGTATATTCAACTAAAGGCAGTGCAATATTTTGAGCAATATTAAGAGATGAAAACAGTGCTCCTGCTTGAAACAATACGCCCCACTCTCGTCTGAGTTTTTGTGCTGCACTATCATCTATATTGCTTAAGTTGTTGCCTAAAATTTCTATATTTCCCCCGTCAAACTTTTGAAGCATAACCATCTCACGAAGAAGGGTAGTCTTTCCGCATCCGCTTGGGCCTAGCAGTCCGTATATCTCACCCTGATTTATACTAAGATTAAGTCCATCATGTACCACTCTATTATCAAATACAGTTTTTACATCATTCACTTTAATAATACTTTGCATGAACCTATATCCCCAAGCTTGTAAATGCTATAGAAAAAATAGCATCACAGACTATCACAGCGAATATGGATTCAACTACACTTTTCGTTGTGTTAAAGCCTATACTCTGCGTATCGTCTTTGACCACCAAACCTCTGTATATCCCGATTGAAGCAATTAAAAATGCAAAAAATGGTCCTTTGGCAATACCTATATAAAAATGTTTTACTGCAACAACTTCACTAAATCTATCCAAAAAAAGCTCTGTAGAAATATGCAAATCTAAATTTGCAACAACCATACCACCGATAACACCCATGATATCTGATATAAAAATCAAAATTGACATCGTAAGCATTAAGGCTATTATGCGGGGAAGAACCAAAAATAGATACGGATCAAACCCCATAGTCCTCATGGCATCAAGCTCCTGAGTAATTTTCATAGCTCCTATTTGCGCTGTAAATGCAGAACCGCTTCTGCCGGCAATTATAATGGCGGTAATAAGAGGGGATAATTCTCTGAGCATTGATATACCGAGCATATCAACGATAAAAATATTTGCTCCATATATTTTTAACTGAAATGCAGACTGATAAGCTACAACAAGACCTAGTAAAAAACTTGTGAGTGAAATAATCCCTATAGCTTTTACGGTACTCTCATTTATCTCAAATGCAATCTCTTTATATCTTATATTTTTAACTGATTTCAGATAACTGCCAAAAGAAAGAAATAATATTCCAAGAAATGACATAAAGGATCTTAACCCGATATACTGAGAGTACAAGGCAAATCCAAGTTCATAGAAACTATTATTATTTTTCTCATGTGGGATGTGTTCTGAGGTACGCTTCTGATTTTTAACCAATTCGAGAGTACCGAGGATGTCTTTGTTTGTACAAAGAACAGATACATGTATATTTTTTGAATCCAATTCATTAAGGAGAGAGTTAATAAAAAGAGCAGCAGCTGTATCTAAGAAAACAAGTCCTTCTAAATCTAAAAAAACTTCCTTTGCTTTTGAGAAATCAAGTTTATCTATTTGCTTCTTGTATTTTGATACAATAAATAATGTAAATTCTCCAAAAAAATGCAGAGAGAATTTATCACTTGTATGAGTAATATTTAATGAAGAATTTTCCATTGAATGTAATTACTAAAAATCTCTTTCTAACAATTTGTTTACTTTCAGTATGGTTAAAATTCTGTCAGCTTGCTTGCCGACACCATCTATCATGCTCTCATCGCCAGCCATTGTGTCAGGTGCAGGTCCAATATTCTTTTTACTTATTCTTAGTGCCATGGTCAATCGGTCAATGACAAATCCGGCAACATCATCGCCCTCTTTTAAAACAAAGAAACGAGTTTCTTCATTGTGTTTTTTCGGAGAAAGTCCAAACTTAGTACGAAGATCAATCAATGGGATAACTGAACCGCGAAGATTAAATACTCCCAATATATATTTTGGTGTCTGAGGAACTCTCGTCCAAGATATTGGCTTAATAATCTCTTGGATACTCAAAATAGGCACAGCATATTCTTCTTCACCAATGACAAATCCAACTAGTTGAACTATGTCCTCTGAATGATCAATTGACAACTCTGATGCTTGTTTAGCCTGTTTGCTAATAATCTGTTTTAATTTATCACTCATTATAAAAACTCCGATTTAAAATTAACATTTCTCTGCACAACGCTAGATAAATAGTCTGCAGAATATGGCTTGGTTATGTATTCTACCATTCCTGATTCAACGCCTCTCATTCTATCAGATTTACCTGTTCGAGAAGTTACTGCAATCAGAGGTAAATTTTTATATCTATTGTATTTCTTGATTTCAGATGCTAAGGTATACCCATCCATTCTTGGCATTTCAATATCTATAAGCATCGCGTCAAAGTTTTTCTCACCCTGCTTTAAAATATTTAACGCTTCTTGTCCATCGCCAGCTTCAACCAAAGTTACACCTAATGGTTCCAGTGCCTTGCGCATAATCATTCTGTCTGTTTTAGAATCATCAACTATCATAACAGTATAGTCACTCGCCTTAGTTTTTTCCTTACTAGCACCAGCACTATGTTCAACCATTGCTTTTGCTTTCACGCTTTTTGCCATATGCATAAGAGCCGCAACATCGACAATAAGAGTTACGCCTCCATCACCACGAATAGTAGCTCCGGCAATTCCCTCAATTCCAGTTAAATAATCACCGAGAGATTTAATAACTATCTCTTCTTGTCCAACCAGAGTATCAACAATAAGTCCAAGCTTACTAGCACCTAAACCTAATACTACTACATAAGCATGTTCACTTCCATCTAAAATACGCTCAACTTCAAAAATATCACCTATGTGAACCAAAGAGAGAACATCATCACGGAGTCTCATAACTGAACGATTTTCAACCGTATAAATCTCTTCTCTTGAAATTCTAACAGTCTCTAGTACCGATGCTAGAGGAATTGCGTAATGCTCTTCTTGAACGCCTACCAAAAGAGCCTGAATAATCGCAAGAGTTAAAGGAATTTTTAATTTAATAGAAGTTCCGACTCCAACTTCACTTTCAATATCAATGATACCATTGAGCTTTTCAATATTTGTTTTTACAACATCCATTCCAACACCGCGTCCTGAAACACTTGTCACTGAAGCTGCTGTTGAAAATCCAGGCTTAAAGATAAGAGCAAAAGCTTCTTTATCAGTCATAGAGTCAGCTTCTTTTTCAGTAATAACGCCTTTTTCCAATGACTTTCTTTTTAGCATCTCAATGTCTAAACCTTTACCGTCATCATCAATCTGAATAACAATATGGTTTCCTTCGTTGTATGCTTTAAGTATAACGGTTCCTGACTCTGATTTTCCCGCAGCAATACGATCAGCCGGCATTTCAATACCATGGTCACATGAATTTCTGATAATGTGAACCAGAGGATCACCTATCTCTTCAACAATAGACTTATCAAGCTCTGTCTCTTCCCCATGAAGTACCAGTTCCATTTTTTTGTTTAACTCACGAGTTAAATCACGAATCATTCTTGGAAATTTGTTAAAAACTTTACCAATTGGAAGCATTCTTGTTTTCATAACAGCTATTTGCAAGTCTGTAGTAACAAGAGAAACTATAGATACAACTTGATTTAACTCCTCTAAAAACTCTTCACCCTCGTATCTTTCTTCAACATCTACATTGATTTTAATCAGACGGTTTTTAGCAAGAACAAGTTCACCTATTAAATTCATTAAATGGTCAAGTCTTTTCACATCTACACGAATTGTCTGTTCAACTGCAGCAGGAGCTCTTTTCGCCGGAGCTGCCGCTTTTGCATCATCTTCATCTTCTCTAGACGCTCTAGAAGGTGCAGCTCTTGGAGTAACAGGTACTGGCACGGTTGTTGCCGGCTTTGGTTCTTGCTTTTTCTCTTGTTCTACTGCATCCGGTTCTGGCGGTGCTTCGGGAACACTCTCCCCAGCTGCTATTTTAGCTGCTCTTTTTGCTTTGTCTTCATCTTGTCTTTGGGATAAGAGTCTTTGTATTTCAGCCTCAACATCATCATCGCTCATACTGTCATAATCAAGTTCTTCTTCAGGAGTAGAAACTTCCTCTTGAACCAACACCTCTTCAACTATAGGTGCAGCTGCTGAAGCTGGAGCATTACCCTCACCTGAAGTAATCCTATCAAGTCTTACCACACATGCAGCGACATCAATGCCATCATCAGAACTCGTATCTCTTATTTTATATAAAAGTGCTTTCATTAAATCTATCGATTCTAAAACTACATCCATAATTTCTGCATTAAGCACAATATCACCATGTCTTGCTTTATTTAAAATATCTTCCATATGGTGGGTTAAATGTGTTAATACATCAAAGTTTAAGAACGAAGAAGCACCTTTGATTGTATGTGCTACACGAAATATTCCATTCAAAAGTTCCAAATCTTCCGGTGTGTTTTCTAATTCTACTAAATCCTGATCCAACTGCTCTATAAGCTCAAAGGACTCAATTAAAAAATCCTGTAATATCTCTTGAAATTCATCCATATTTACACTCCTACTTCATATGAGCACGAACAACCCGTGCTACTTCATCATAAAATGAACTTGCTTTAAACTTAACCAAATAAGCTTCTCCGCCAGCTTTCTTACCTCTGCTTTCACTGAAACTATCACTAATAGATGAGTTAAATACTATAGGGATTTTATTAAATCTGGCATCTTCTTTCACTATCGCTGCAAAATGAAATCCATCCATTCTTGGCATTTCAACATCAGAGATAATAATTTTCAGTTCACCTGAAAGAGTGGAGCCATATATCTCATATAGTTCATCCAATTTTTCTAGACCCTCTTCTCCGTCATTTGCTTCAACAACATTAAATCCCATCTTTTGCAATGCATCTTTTACTATTTTTCTTGCTGTTGAGCTGTCATCTAAAACAAGGGCTAAACCGGCAAAATGTTCTAATTCCATTGGAATATCTTCTATGTCTGGTTTATAAAGACCTAAGTCTTGCACAACACTTTCCAAATCCAATATAAGTAGTACATTGTCATCTTCTATCTTAGTTACACCGGTAATTTTACTACCTTCTTTACTACCTGAACCACTTATGAATGTAGCCGGTTCTATATCATTCCAGTTTATTCTTCTTATACGCTTTGCTTCATGAACGACAAAACCGATAAGAATATTATTAAATTCAGTAATGATAACTCTCGAAGTTTTTTCTACTGATTCTGGAGGAGTTATTCCCATCCATTTTGCCAAATTTACAACAGGAATGACAACACTTCTCAGGTCAAATATACCTTCTATAAAATTCGGTGTGCCAGGCAACTCTGTTAAATCTGGAACACGAATGATTTCACGAACTTTTGAGACATTTATACCATAAATACCCTCATATACTTCGCCACTTTCTTCTTGTTTTAAAATACGAAAGTCAACAAGTTCCATCTCATTGGAACCAACCTTCAGCGAGCGTTCATTCATCTCTTATATCCCCTTGGAAAACTTAATTTCTTCTAACAGCTTTGCATCTTTGAAAGATTCTACAATAAAATATCTTTGATTGCAAGCAAAAGCACCTAAATTAATATAGTTAAATTTTTCCAATTCTATAGTTTTATTTTGATGGTAATGACCCTCTATAAAATACTCACATTTGTATCTGTTTTCTAAGCGGTTCGCTATAAATTCATTAAAGCCAAGAAACTCTTTACAATCATCTTTTTTACTTAAATATGCATCCAATTTTTTTAATATTATATTTGAACCTAAGAAATTAACACTATTCAAGATGGCTAATGTCAATGAACTTCTAATCCATGATGTATAAAGTTTATATCCAATATTACTGCCAAAATCGCCATGTGCCAAAAAAACTTTTTTACCGTTAAACTCACATGCAAGCGGTTGTTGTGAAATTGGAAATACTTTAGCATGTGGAAATATATTTTTAAGATTAAAGTCATGATTGCCTTCCAGATAAATAACTTCAATTTCCAATGAGATATCATTTAAAAGTTTTACAGCTTCTTGATTTGTTTGTATCGTATTTGGTATGCC
>CALCGG010000019.1 GCA_937900945.1 uncultured Sulfurimonas sp.
TTTATAAAAGAACATGTTGTTCTAGAAAAATTAGCAAAAGAAGAAAACTTAGCATTTATTGACTTAGATTCAATAGACATGGACTATAAACTTGCAGGAAAAGTTTCGCTGGCTCAACTAAAAAAACATCTTGCTTTGCCAATCTCAGAAGATGAATTAAGTATTACAATAGCTTTCAATGATCCATTAAATATGGATTCAACAGAAACTATGCAAAGGCTATTTCCAAGAAAACCAATCAACAGGGCTGTCAGTACAAAAAAACAAATTGAAGCATACCTTTTTAAACTTGAGTTAAAAGACAGCGTAAAAGGCTTGGTTAAAAAAATCAGGGATGAACTTAATTCCATAACCAGTATAGAAGAACAACAAGACGCATCTTCTATACTCCTCTTAATTGATGTTGTTTTAAAAACATGTATCAACGGCCGCGCCAGTGATATTCATGTAGAACCAACTGAAAAGAACTGTGTAGTTCGTGCTAGAGTAGATGGAAAACTGGCTGAGATGTTTATTTTTGACAAAGATATCTACCCTCCTATGGCTTCTAGATTAAAATTATTAGCAAATCTTGATATAGCAGAAAAAAGAAAGCCTCAAGATGGCCGTTTCTCAACAGCGGTCGGTGCAGTAGAGTACGATTTTCGTATATCAACGCTGCCTATACTTTATGGTGAGTCGATTGTTATGCGTGTACTCGATAAGCAAAAAGCATTAGTAAAACTTGAAGATGCCGGTATGGATAGTGTCAGTTATGCTAAATTACTCAAAGGGCTTCAAACTCCATATGGGATTATCTTAGTAACTGGACCTACGGGTAGTGGTAAGACTACTACCCTCTATGGTGCATTAAATGAGCTGAGAAATGTAGAAGATAAAGTTATTACTGTTGAAGACCCTGTGGAGTATAGGATGAATTTAATCCAGCAGGTTCAAGTAAATCCAAAAGTTGGTCTTAGTTTTGCAGATGCACTTCGCTCAATACTCAGACAAGATCCCGATAAAATTATGATTGGTGAAATTCGGGATTCAGAAACATTGGAAATTGCAATTAAAGCAGCATTAACCGGTCACCTTGTTATATCAACATTACACACAAATGATTCAATTAGTTCTATCCCTCGTATGATTGACATGGGAATAGAAAGTTATCTTATCAGTGGAGCTTTAGTAGCTATTCAAGCACAGAGACTTGTAAGAAAAATTTGTACTAACTGTAAAGTAGAAGAAGTTATTCCAGCATCAACTTTGGAAGAATTAGGTAACATGGTACCTAAAGGTACTAAATTTTATACAGGCAAAGGTTGTAAAGAGTGTAATGACAGTGGTTATATGGGCAGAGAAATGATATGTGAAGTATTAAACATATCAGACAAATTATCATCTCTTATTGCGAAAGGAGCTTCAAAAGAGGCTCTGTTAGCACAAGCTATTGATGATGATTTTGTTGGAATTTTTGAAAATGGAATCCAAAAAGCTATAGATGGGATAACCAGTATAGAAGAAATATTAAGGGTGGCTAAATAATGAACTATTTTGTAGCAACAATTTTGATGAAGGGAAAAAAAGAAGAAGTAGCTATTTATGCGGAAAATAAAAAGCAAGCTAATGATTATGCAAAAATAAAATACAATGGAATTATTATTAAAGTAGTTGAAGGGCAAGAGCCATTTGATGCTAAATTTAAAAGAGTAAAAGCAGATGTTTTAAAAAATTTTAAAAAAGCTAAAATAAAACCAGATGCTCAAATCGCTGCTATCAGACAACTCGCTGTTATGACGAACGCAGGTATATCCATTTATGACTCTCTTTCTAATATTGCAGAAGCCACAGATGATGAGAATTTAAAACTTGTTTTCTCCAAACTGGCTGATGATATCAACTCTGGGCATGCACTATCTTCTTCTATGGAGAATTTTCGTTTTGAATTAGGAAATTTAAGTATTGCTATGGTTCAACTAGGTGAAAAAACCGGTAACCTTGATGAATCGCTTTATTCTCTGGCAAATATGCTTGAAGAGATTCGTGCCAATGTTATTAAATTCAAAAAGGCCATGGCATATCCTAGAAATGTTATGATAGCTATGGCTGTTGCATTTACCATACTTATTTCCTATGTTGTTCCGCAGTTTAAATCTATTTTTGAGTCACTACATGCAACACTGCCTCTACCAACTCAAATTTTACTTATGCTTGAATTTCTTTTTAATAACTATGGACCTTATGTTTTAGGTGTACTATTTGCCTCGTTTATGACATTCAAATACCTTATTAATAACTACATACATATAAGATTTGCTTGGCATAAGTTTCTGCTTAAAACATATCTCATTAAAAGTCTTATTTTGTATGCTACTTTAAGTCGTTTCACTCTTGTTTTTTCTGAACTTGTAAGAGCTGGTATTCCTATTGCAGAAGCATTGGATACTTCAATCGCAATGATTGACAATCTTCCATTGAAAGAAAAACTGCTATCAGTTCGATCTACGGTTGAAAAAGGTGGAGCACTTCATCAAGGTCTTGCCGATACTGGATTATTTGAAAACATGATTATACAAATGATATCTGCCGGAGAAGAAGGTGGTGCCTTAGACACCATGATAAGTAAAGTTGCAGATTACTATAAAATGAGATTTGATGCAATCATTGATGGTCTTTCAGAAGCGATTGAACCAATCATGTTATTTATCATTGCAGCGATGGTTATACTACTTGCTCTTGGTATTTTCTTGCCAATGTGGGATATGGGGAATGCAGTTCATGGCAGAAGCTAAAAGTCTGCCGGAGCGCATCTAAAAGACTTTAGCCAATCTTTGTACTTTTTCTAAAAATATTCTCATATCAGCTTCACTAGCTTCAATTTTATACTTGATTTGAGCATCAAAACTCTTTTCAAGTATCTCTACTTCACATGTAGAGCATTCATGCTCCACCATTCGCAGGTTTGAATATTCTATAACTATCTCTTTGATTATCTTTTGTTTATATTCTAAGAATTCTGCGGAATCTAAAACAAGATTTACGGCATCACTGTAAGCTCGTACCAATCCACCTGTACCAAGCTTCGTTCCACCAAAATAACGTACAATAATTACAGCAGAGTTTATAATATGAGCGCCTTGAATAACCATTAAACTAGGTTTTCCAGATGTTCCTTTTGGCTCTCCATCATCACCGGAATGTTCAATTATTTGATTAAATTCATTTAAATATCTATATGCAACGACAAAGTGTCTAGCTTTTGGATTTGAGTGTTTCAATTCTTCTAGTGTAGCAGTATATTTTGAGTAAGGCATAAGATAAGCAATAAACTTTGATTGCTTTACCTCATGTGTTTGTGTAGTTATTTTATCAACAAATTTCATTTCCACATGCCATGTGGAATTATGCTAAATTTGTATAAACTTTTTGAACATCTTCATCATCTTCCAATTTTTCTAAAATTTTATCGATTTCTGATTGTTGCGTTTCGCTTATTTCTATAGGGGAATTTGCCATTCTTTCTAAATTTGCTTTAGTGATTTCTATGCCCATTTTTTCAAGCTGTTCATTCAATGTGCCAAATGAAGTATAGTCTCCTGTTATAACTACAACACCCTCTTCCTCTTCTATATCTTCTAGTCCGGCATCGATGAGTTCTAACTCCAACTCTTCAAGATCCATGCCTTCTTGCAGCTCAAATTCTATAAGCGCTTTTCTGTCAAACATGAATTCCAAAGAACCGTTTGTCAACAATTCACCACCATGTTTTGTAAGTATATTTTTAACATTGGCAACAGTTCTGGTGTTATTGTCGGTCATACACTCTATAAAAATCAAAACACCATGTGGAGCTTTGCCTTCAAAGTTCACTTCGAGCATACTTGCAGTATCTTTGGCACTCGCTCTTTTTATAGCAGCTTCAATATTATCTTTAGGCATATTTTCAGCTTTGGCATTTAAAATAGCTGTGCGAAGCTTAGAGTTCATGTCAGGATCACTACTTCCCTCTTTTGCAGCCATTGTAATAATCTTTCCTAGTTTTGGGAACAATTTTGACATAGCTCCCCATCTTTTTAATTTTGATGCTTTTCTATATTCAAACGCTCTTCCCATAAAATTGTTCCTTCAAAAAAATAATATTGAAATTATACCGATACTTAAATAATTTTTACTTACATTCTTGTATAATGCTGCTTAAAGGGGAATCTACATGAAATTCAGTTCTAGACTTAAACGTCATTTTCTCAATGCTTTTCGCGAACTTTTTGTTCATCATCATAGCTCCTTGGAGTTTCGTGCAAAAGTATTTGCACTAGTTATCGCTGCTAATGAAAGTGTTCAAATTGAAAATTACATTATGGTAAAAGAAATTGGTATGAAAATTTATGCAAATGATGAAGATAGAGCTAATCTTTTAGTGTTATCAACAAAAGAACTTGTAATCAAAGTGAAAGATGACAACGGACTAAATATGGATACTCTGGTAAATCAAATACAAAAAGATTTAAAGTTTGTTCCTAGATATGCAAAAAAAATAGATATTGATTCACTGCGGCCATTTTTATCTCTCTCACAGGACAACGCTACGGTATCTTACCAAGAAAATATTTTAGAATTTTTAGAAAAATTAAAAAATGAAACATTACTAAGCAAAAAACTACAAATTGATGAAGCTGAAAAACAATTACATGCAAGTGCTTAACTTTGTTCTAACATGCTAAAATAATAAGCAAAAGGAAATTTATGCACAACAACAAAGAAGATCAAAGAACGGATGCAGCTCAATCAAAACTTAAAATGCTTAACTTGCACTCAATGTTGGCATCATTTATAGTTATCGTTGGTGCTCTTTTAGTCTTTTTAAGTGAAGATACAGAAAAAAACGTTGGTATATATATAGTTATTTTTGGGATAGCATACAGTTTTATAACACGTATTAGAATTTGGCGTAATAATAAATAATACAGCTAATTATAATTTCTACATGCAGATATCAAACCATATTCAGGTCAAAATCGGTGATATAACACAAGAGTGTTGTGATGCAATTGTGAATGCCGCCAACAGTTCATTGCTTGGTGGAGGTGGCCCGGAATTTACAGTTATCCAAAAGCAGAAGCTGCCAAAATAGCTTTCGATACTATTTTAAAGTTTACAAAGCAGAATGATATCGATGTCATCTTTATCCTTCACTCTCAATCAGATTATGATACTTTTGTATCCGCCTTGAAATGAGAGAATCGATAAAGATTAAAAATTATAGTTAAGCTGCAGACTCAAACTCATTTGACTGTGTCTAACTGAAACTTCATCTGCGGCACTAAGGCTGTTTGCATAAAGATAAGATGTATCATAAGTATTACTCTGTTCATCCGCATAAACAAAAGCGGCATCTACAGATATTTTGTCGTTAAAGTAGTAAGTACCGCCAACAGTATAATGCGATTCAATATTAACTGGAAATCCAAGAAGATTAAACATGTTGAGTGTAGCGCCGGCAGGTTTTGAGCCGTCTTGTTCGCGAAGCGGGCTTTTTGCGTAATTATAACCTGCTCTGAGTGCCCATGTATCTTCTGCATATTCGTAACCAAAAATATATATGTTCTGATTTTTCCAGCCAAAATCGCTATAACCTTCAGCATCTTCCCATTGGATATGTTTATAATCGAAAGCTATAGTATGTTTGTTTAGAAATTTATACGAAACACCGACACCAATCTCAGCAGGTTGTTCCAAGCTATCACTCATTGCTCCACCCAAAAGTGTTGAGAATGCTTCTGTAGCTGCCGAAATTTGACCATTATAATTCATTTTTATAGATGACTTATAAACAGCGCCAACCAATACATTTTCAAGACCGACATAAGCTAAATCGTAAGATAAACCAAAGTTGTAACCAAAACCAATATCCTTTCCTTCTCCGTCTCCAACGCTATTCACACCATTGTTAAAATGGATATCCAACACACCGTACTGCAGTATTGGCGTAACACCAACGCTCAAGCCATCAGTTTTATAAGCAAGAGGAACGCCAAACTTTACGAGTCCCAATTTAGTCAGCATTTGCATAGTTCCATTGCCACCATTGGCTACAGTTCCTGATTTGCTATAATCTGCACCTAATCCGCCAGTGACCCATATGCCAAAGCCCAAATAAAAGTTATCATCAATCTTAGTGGCTAATGAAAGCTCTGGAATAAGCGTCATATCTGAAGTGCTATACTCTTCGCCTGCACCACCGTCATAATAAGCCACTGGCATAAAAAAAGTACTGGTAATCGATATCTCAGTATCACTTATGCCCGTAAGCATAGCAGGGTTAACCAACCCAGATTCTGCGCCATGGCTCTTGGCAATACCTAGACCACCCATACCGCGAGATTTGGCACCAACGCCAATAAGTAAATCACCATTGATTGCAAATGCTGAAGTTCCGCTAAGAGAAATCATCACAGCAACTGTTATATTTATAGAACGTTTCATCTATCACCTTGTCATATTAAAAGAATGGGCGATTATAATAATTTTTCTTTCATATTAACTTATAAAATTAATTAATTTGAAAAATAAGTGCTTAGATTTCTTCTAAAACTATAAATATACTGATCTGTTTCTGCCTTGTGCCTTTGCCATATATAAGGCTTCATCGCATTTTTTGATTAATGAATTCATGTCATCTGTTTTTTCACATGTCGCAATACCTAAACTGATTGTAAGATGCTCAACAGTTTCAAAGATGTATTCTTCAACTGCAATTCTTATTTGTTCAGCTAAAACGACAGCTCCATCTTTATTTGTATCAGGGCAAAGTACTATGAACTCTTCACCGCCAAATCTTCCGCAACAATCAATTTTTCGTGTGTTGGCAATTAAAAGTTTTGCAACTTCTTTCAAAACTGAGTCCCCTGTCTGATGACCATAGCTATCATTTACTTTTTTGAAATAGTCAATATCAATCATAATGACAGAGAGTGGGTTGTTGTAGCGTTTTGATTTTTCAACTTCTAGAAAAAGACATTCATCGACTTTTCTTCTATTGTAGAGGTTAGTAAGCTTATCTGTTAATGCTAATATTTCCAACTCTTTTTTTGCACTAATATCGACACCGACGGACATAAATGACGTAATTTCATTTTTTTCATCTTTGATGGGAATTATTGTTTGTTTTATCCAATATGAATCCCCTTGCTTAGTTTTATTTTTGAGTTCACCCTTCCACTCTTTACCAAGTAAAATTGTTTTCCATAAATCATCAAACGACTCTTTTGCAGTATCGGGATGATGGATAATATTCATCTTTTGATTTATAAGCTCTTCTTTAGAAAAACCGCTAACTTTTACAAAAGCGGTGCTTACATTTGTAATGATTCCGCTTATTTTCGTAGTAGCAGTAATCACATACTTGTCAATGATATCACTAAAAAGCTGTAATTCAATGTTACTTTTTTGCAATATTTGTTGAAGCTTAGTAGGTGAGCGTGAAACATATATAGCTAAAGGGATACTAAAAAAAAGACTCAACAGAGCCACGATTATTGTTGTAATCCTGTTTGTATGTTTTAACGCATCTATACTTTTTTCTTTGGGCTTGAGTATCAAGATTGCTTTGTCTTCATTGTTTAGTATATCATCCAATGCATAAGCATAAATATTTCTGCCTGTTGTCTTTTTTGCAAGTATGGAGGCAGCCTCTTGCGCAAAATCTTCATAGAGGTCTCGCTTGACTCCCGTATATTTATTCCAAGAGTATTTTCTGTCTGGATGCAGAATATAATAACCGTCTTTGTCGATAATATAAAGATTAAATAAAGGAGAGTCTTCTATGGAGTCAATCAACTGATTAGAATGAATATTACATATTACCATACCTGCAAATTTATTCTCTTTAAAAAGTGGCATTGCAATTCTAATAGTTGGACTATACGGTACTTCTAGTTTTCCATTCTCAATATTAAGATTAAGTTTTGAATGCCATATTTGTTGTGTAGTCATTTTACTTACAATTTCAAAATACTCACGTAAGCTCTTATCTTGCAGTTGGGAGTCTTTTGAAATATACGGAAGACTTTGTTCGTTGGCACGATTAACCCTGATGACCTCATTTCCATCTGCATCAAGCAATCTGGCATGCATAATTGATTTATGAGCAAGAGTCATTGTTAAAAATAGGTTTTGAAGTTCAGGTTCTTTTGCAGAATTTTTTGTCTGTATAAAATCTACCAATGTTTTGTCATGGGCTATCGCGCTTACAATATCATCCATTTTATCTATATGAGGTTTAAGAATGTAATTTATTCTACTTGATGATACTTCCTGCGCATATTTTTTTATAGAATTTTCTATCTCAATTAAATGTAATTTATAGTTAATCAACGAACTAATCAGAGTGATGACTATCCCAAAGAGAATAAAATAACCGATAAAATATAATTTAAAATTTTTGTTTGTCATTGTTGTTCCTTCATACCATCAAATAGTATCTTGTTTTTGCATAAATAGACTGAATTGAATGAAAAATATTCTTCGCGGCTATTTTTTTAAGGCATGATTTACAAGCAAGTTTAAAAAGATAAAAAGAGAGTAAAAATATTACTGTTACACTCAATAAAACCTGCAATAAACCATTTGTAAGCAGGTTTTTCATAAACAGATTATAAGATATTTAAAGAGAAATTTTCATAAGTTTAATGTATATATTTTATACATTATTTTTTCTTTAAGCGCAAAATTAGCAATATTTATCTACTCTACAAAAAATCAAGTTACACACTTAACACATATAGGAAATTATCATGTCAAACAGACTAGCAACAGAAGACTCACCTTACTTACAGCAACACAAAGAAAATCCGGTTGATTGGTATCCTTGGGGTGATGAAGCATTCCTTAAAGCAAAGGCAGAAAACAAAGCAATCTTTATAAGTATAGGCTACAGCTCTTGTCACCGGTGCCATGTTATGGAAGAGACAGTATTTGAAAACCAAGAGTGTGCAGATATTTTAAACAAAGATTTCGTTTGTATAAAGGTTGACCGTGAAGAGCGTCCTGACATAGATAAGCATTATCAGGAAGTTCACAATTTGGTACAGATAGCTGCTTAGACCCTTTTCAAACCCTTTGTATACAACACTTCCCTACTCTTTTATTTTTTGATATTTTTTGATTTTGCAGCCTAATGGAAGCCTTCTATATTAGTACATTT
>CALCGG010000020.1 GCA_937900945.1 uncultured Sulfurimonas sp.
AACTTCTTCTCTGATTCGATTTGCTAAGATTACGGCGTTTTCTATACCGGTATTTGGTAAAATCATTGCAAATTCTTCTCCGCCGAGTCTTCCTGCAATATCTGTTTTTCGTAAGTGTTTTTTCAAAATATTTGTAAAGTTTTTCAGTATAATATCTCCATTTAAATGTCCATACGTATCATTAATGAGTTTGAATTTATCTAAATCAAACATTATCAAAGAGGTTTCAGCTTCTTTATTACGTTTTACTCTAAATACTTCTTCTTCTAGTCTACTTGTAAAATATCTTCTGTTGTAAAGTTCTGTCAAATAATCTGTTGTCGCTTGTTGTTCAAGCTTCTCTTGCATCTCTTTTTGAGCTGTAGTATCCAAAATACTCCAGAGCATGGCATTGTTGTCTTTTGTTAACTCTATTTGGGAACCAACAAACTCACACCATATCAGTTTGTTGTCTTTTCTTTTGAGTTGATGTTCTAATGTCATGTAAGAACTTTTATCAGTATTTAAAATTTTTTCCCTAGCTTTTTGATAGGATATATCATCCAAATAATAGAGTCTTGCATTTTGTCCTATAAGTTCCTCTTTAGAAAAACCGATAATTTCACAAAATCGTTTATTAACCATTAAAATTTGACAGCTTTCGTCTATAGCCAGTATTCCGGATGCGTTGTGCTCAAAAAGCATTTCAAACTGTTTTTTCGCAAGCGATAGCTCATCAAGAGCAAATTGTCTTTCTAAAAAAGAACCAGCCCATCTGGCAAGCAATCTCATGAATTCGTCATCTATCTCGTCGTATTCCAGCTGTCTAGCCTGTGCTGAAGAGAAATTTATAGTGCCGTATACTTTAGAATTTACTCTGATTGGAGCACCGATGTATGATACAAGATTGAAGTCTCTGTGGCACGGGTGACCTATATATTTAGATGTAGTGACATCTGTAATCGCAAGAGTATCATCTATTTCTAAGGTAGTCTTGCAGTACGTTGAACCAAGGGCAAACAACTGTCCATCAAATAATGTTTCAGGAGGTGATGACTGAACATCAACGGTATAATCTTCACCAACAATATGACTGACAATTCCAAACTCTACACCAAAATACTTATTCCCTATCTCTAAAGCTCTTCTAAGGGTCTCTTTAGGCGTTATGTCTGATATTGCCGCTATTTCATTAAGTTTATGAAGAACATTGTTTTGGCGTTCTATTATTTTTAACTTCTTTTTCAATGAATACTCCCACTTATAATGTGCTCAGTATCACATAAAGAATATTAAAAAACAGTAAACTGTTGGAGTTATCAACAAAAAAAGCAGTGTTTATAAATATTTTTATTAGAAATGATTCAGGTGGTATTTTTCGTTGAGATCGAAAGAATATGTTGATATGATTATGTTATTGCAGTATTCATTCCCATAGAGTGTGCGGGAACGAGGAAAATAAAAAATTATTAAGAACAATCATTAACCTTTCTGATAATCATCTTTTAAATATCATTTCGCTATAATTCCGAAAAATAATAGGCACGCTCTAAATGCGCCTAAAAAAGTGAAAAGATAATGGTAACAGTACAAAATTTAATAATGCGTTATGGAAGTAGAGTCCTATTTCAAGATATAAACCTTAAACTTGACCGTCATAAAAGATATGGTCTTATCGGTGCTAACGGTGCCGGAAAAACCACTTTTTTGAAAATACTCAGTGGTCAGATTAACGAATATGAGGGAGATATCAGAGTAGCCCCTGGTCTTAAAGTCGGAGTTTTAGGTCAAAATCAATTTGCTTTTGAAAACTTCACTATTATGGATGCTGTTTTATATGGCAACAAGAGACTTTATGATGCCATAAAAGAAAAAGAAGAACTTTACATGACAGGTGACTTCGAAGATGATGCAACAAATAATCGTCTTGCTGATTTGGAAGTGATCTGTGTTGAAGAAGACCCGACTTATGAGTATGACGTAAACATTGCTAAAATTTTGGCAAATGTCGGAATCCCGGTAGAAGAACACAATCAACTCATGAGCACACTTGACAGTGCTGATAAGTTCAAGGTTCTTTTAGCTCAGGTCCTTTACCCTAAACCTGATGTTTTATTCCTCGATGAGCCTACAAACAACCTTGATATTGAAACTATCAGTTGGCTGGAGAATGAGCTAAAAAGACATGAAGGGACTATGGTTGTCATATCTCATGATAGACACTTCTTGAATGCTGTAGTAACAAATATTTTGGATGTAGATTATCAGAAAATCCGCGAATTTACCGGTAATTTTGATGATTGGTACATTGCCGCAAATGTTATTGCAAAGCAACAAGAACTTAATAATGCTAAAAAAGAAAAAGAAAAAGATGAACTTGAAGCTTTTGTTCGAAGATTTAGTGCAAATGCTTCTAAAGCAAAACAAGCGACATCAAGACAGAAAAAACTTGATAAACTTGTTATAGAAGACATCAAACCATCTTCTCGCCGTGATCCAAGTATAGTTTTTAAACCGGCAAGAGTTATGGGTGATGAAGCATTAAGTATTGTAAAAATAAATCATTCTTACGGAAATAACGAAGTTTTAAAAGATGTCACTTTAAAATTTGAACCAGGTGAAAAAGTTGCGCTTATCGGCTCAAACGGTGTTGGAAAAACTACTTTACTCAAAATCATCATGGAAGAGATGAAACCAACTTCCGGTGAAGTTCATTGGGGTGCTACTATTGAAAACAGCTACTTCCCACAAGATACCGCTGACACAATTAAAGGAGATGGAACTCTTTATGACTGGCTAAGAGGATTTGATCCAAAGCGTGATATCGCTGAGATTAGAAACTGTTTGGGTCGTATGCTTTTTAATGGTGAACAGCAGGAAAAATCAGTTGTAAGCATATCTGGTGGTGAAAAACATAGAATGATGCTTAGTAAAATGATGCTGGAGGGTGGAAACTTTTTAGTTTTAGATGAACCTTCAAATCACCTGGACCTTGAAGCTATTGTAGCACTCGGTGAAGCGCTTCACCAATTTAAGGGAAATGTTATTTGTGTATCTCATGACCGTGAATTACTTGATGCTTATGCAAACCGTATAATCGAGCTCCATGAAGATGGAACTTACACAGATTTCAAAGGAACATACGAAGAATTTGCAGAAGCTAAGGAAAATGGACATATCTAGCCATTTTCCACCTCTCATTTAAAAAAATCTTTTACATCAACTAATAGGAAATTCAATGGCAAAATATAAAAAATTTATTGGACTTGGAATAGCAGGAAACTTTGCACTTCATTTAGCGCAAGCTGGAGAGCTGGAAGATTTCAAGGACATTATCACAGCGGAAGAAGCGGCACCAAAAGGGATGTTCCCTTTTTATCTCCCTAAAGCTGAACTCGAGGGTAGTCCTTTAAGAGCGAAAGATATTTTACAAACGTACCCTCTTTCCACTTCAAATATTAAACTTCCGAATTCTACAACAAATGTACAAGCTGAGCCGGAAGTTGCGTTGATATGCGATTTAGAATATACTGCAGGAAAGCTATCTAAAATCATCCCTACTTACTTTGGGGCTTACAATGACTGTTCCATAAGAGTAGCAGGAGCGAATAAAATAAGCGATAAGAAAAACTGGGGTGAAGAATCTAAAGGCCTGAGCAATACTCTTATAAAAATTGATAAATTTAGTGAGGGGGGAGTTATGGACAACTACGCAATCACAAGCTTTCTCCGTCGTGACACTAAAATTGAAGCTTATGGTGAGGATGTAGAACTTACAGGCTACAGCTATTTTTATGAAAAACTTCTTGATTGGATGCTCAACCAACTAACTTCTCAAGAAGACTTTGGTCCACTTGAATCCATTGAGGAGTACATGTTGGCATGTGGAAACCCTAAAGAAGCAATTATAAGCATAGGTGCTACAAGATACACACCTTATGGCGAGAAAACATTTTTAAAAGCCGGTGATGAAATTATCATCGCTGTTTATGACAAAAATAAAAATAGTTCGGAAGATATTTTAAAATCTGTAGAGAACCGCTCTTATGATGCAAACAGCATGAGCGTTCTAGCACAAAAAGTTTATTAGGTAAAAAATTGAGCAGAGGGAAAAAACTGGATATTTTTATCGGTGCTGACATTGATGATAGTTGGACTGTAGTAAAAAGTGAAAGAAAAACTCCTATCTCAAATGAAATCTTAGAACCATCCAAACATTTTTTAGTTTTCAAAAAAGAAAAACGGCGCGGCAAAACTGTAACCTTGGTTGGAGAGTTTCACATGCCAAGCAATGACACCACTGCTATACTCAAAACTCTAAAGAAAAAACTGGGCTGCGGCGGAAGCTATAAAGATGGCTGGATGGAGTTTCAAGGTGAAATCAAAGATAAAGTAAGAGAACTTTTAGTGGAATCTGGGTTTAGATTTAAACATGGGCACTAAGCTGTAAGTACCTCTTCTTCATTTTCCTCCACCATTTGAGGTGTAGCTTCAGTTATATAGGTGCTGATTTCACAACGATTTCGCCCATTTTCTTTAGCTTCATAAAGCATAGCATCTGCACGAGTAAGTAAAATGTTCTCTAAAAGCGCATCATCTGCGATGCAGCACACTACACCGATAGATATTGTCAAAAATGCATGAACTTTGGAAGCTTCATGTTTTATTTCTCTTTCTCGAACAACATCACAAATATTTTCTGCTAATTTAGTGCTGTCTTCAACATTTGTCTGGGTAAGTAAAACCCCAAATTCTTCTCCACCTAACCTAAATACATAGTCACTCGGCCTTTTGAGTGTATCTTTTAACACTTTTGCGACTGACTTAAGAGCATAGTCACCTTCGAGGTGACCATAGGTGTCATTATACTGCTTAAAATAGTCTATATCTAACATCATAAATGTTATATAGCTATGTGTTCGTTGTGCTCGTTTTAATTCTCTTTCATAAACTAAATTAAAATATCTTCTATTATGTAATGTAGTGAGTGAGTCTGTGTAGGAAACATTTTCCAATTTTTTATTTGCAATTTTAAGTTTTTTGGTTGCTATCTCGAGTCTCGTATGATCTTTTTGAATACTTTTAAAAACGTAAAGAGAGATAAACAGTACAGCTAAAATTACAATTACAAGCATAATCCCAACTTCTATTATTGTTGAATGATATCTTGATAAAAAGTTTTTTCTCTCAAATTTTGCTACATCCACCTCATAGTTTATAAGTTTTTTTAGAACCGAATGTATACGCGAAATACGTTTTTCAAGGGAGTCTATAGAAAGAAGCCTTAAATCCTTACCATCATTGGAAGCTTTTACGATTTTAACAAAATAGTTATTTGTAGATTTTATCTCTAAAGACACATAGTCAATATAAGCAATCTCTTCATCTCTTTTAAAATGGGTTTCGTAATTCTTCCAAAGTTTCTCTATTTTGGCTAAAGATGATTCAATTTGAGAATTTATTTCACTTTTACTTTTTCCTGCACTTTTTGCCATATACACACCAGTCACTAAACTCCCATGATATGTTTGCAGTATGTCATTTAATTCAGCTACGGGTATCAAAGATCCAAAATATACCGAATCTATATGCTTTTTCATCCCGTTAATATTCAAGGCACCTGTAATTCCAATGGCAATCAGGCCTAGTGTAGTTAAAATAAAAAGAAAGAAAAGCTTATGCCTAAGCTTTAAAGCCTCTATAAAATACACATACACCTCCCTTTTTATTCTAATCTAACTGTAATTTATTTATTAAAAAGCAATTTTTATTCCATATATTTTAAAAATATCAGTGTTACAATAATCTACATTTTCAGATATATAAAAGATATCTTAAGAAAAAAAGATAGATATTTGACCTAAGTCAACTGTCTTTCAGCTTCATGGTGATAATATTGAGACGTTAATAGGAACCTTAACGAAAACCTCACGGAGGGAGTAAATTATGAAGAAAATCATCTTACTTATTATTATTAATTATGTGTAACAAGTATTATTTTTCTCCATTCTTCCTCTCATTAATGGGATGTGTAATCGTCTCAAAAATTATTTAATAGGAGAAAATATGTCACTTTCTAGAAGAGAATTTCTTAAAAGTTCAGCAGCAGCATCTGCAGCAGCAGCGATGGGTATGGTTGTACCAGCTGAGCTAGCGGCAGCAGCTACTGAAGCTGAACATGATTGGAGATGGGACAAGGCAGCTTGTCGTTTCTGTGGTACGGGTTGCGGTATTATGATGGCAACAAAAAATGGCAAAATTGTTGCTGTTAAGGGAGATCCTGCAGCACCTGTAAACAGAGGTCTTAACTGTATTAAAGGTTATTTTAATGCGAAGATTATGTATGGTGCAGACAGGCTTACACAACCTCTTTTAAGAGTTGGTGCTGATGGCAAATTTGATAAACATGGTAAATTTGCTCCAGTATCTTGGGAAAGAGCTTTTGATGAGATGGAAGTTAACATCAAAAAAGCACTTAAACATGGAGGTCCTGAAGCTGTAGGTGTATTTGCATCTGGACAATATACTGTTATGGAAGGTTATGCAGCTCAAAAAATGATGAAAGGTGGATTCCGTTCAAACGCAATCGATCCAAATGCTCGTCACTGTATGGCATCAGCTGTTGTTGGTTTTTACCAAACTTTCGGTATTGATGAACCGTCTGGCTGTTATGATGATATTGAATTAACAGATACTATCGTATCTTGGGGTTCAAACATGGCGGAGATGCACCCTATTTTATGGTCTCGTGTAACTGACCGTAAACTGTCTGATCCAGATCGTGTTAAAGTTGTTTCTATTCAAACTTACAGACACAGAACTTCTGACATAGCAGACATTGAAATCATTTTCTCACCAAATACAGATCTTGCTTTATGGAACTATATTGCTAGAGAAATTGTATATAACCATCCTGAATCAATAGATTGGGATTTCATTAAAAAACATATCATTTTTGCTGCCTCACCTGTAAATATAGGTTATGGTATGAGAAAAGCTGGAGACAAATCAATCACACCTGTGAATCCTGATGGCAGTGCCGGTAAATACTCAGCATTAGAGATGCAAACAATAAATAAAGAGATGAGTAAAGTAGTGTCTGCTAAAGAAGCACCTGCTCTTAAACCATATGGTTATAAAGAGGGCGATGTTATGACAAATAAAGATGCTCCTCTTGGAAATCTAGCTCACTGGGAAATCTCTTTTGACGAATACAAAAAATTCTTGGATCCGTATACAGTTGATTATGTAGCGGAAATCTCAAAAGGTAATCCTGATGAAGATATCAATGAATTCAAAGCAAAACTTAAAGCATTAGCAGATCTGTATATTGAAAAAGGCAGAAAAGTTGTATCATTCTGGACAATGGGTATGAACCAACATACTCGTGGTACTTGGGTAAATACACTTGCTTACAATGTTCACTTTCTACTAAACAAGCAAGCTAAACCGGGAGATGGTGCGTTCTCGTTAACTGGACAGCCTTCGGCATGTGGAACAGCTCGTGAAGTTGGTACATTCTGTCACCGTTTACCGGCTGATATGATGGTAGCAAATCCTGCACATAGAAAAATAACTGAGAACAGATGGAAAGTGCCAGAAGGTACGATAAACCATATCGGAAATCAGCACATCATGAAAATCCACAGAGATATTGAAGATGGTGTTATTAAATTTGCTTGGGTAAATGTTTGTAACCCTTACCAAGATTCTGCAAGTGCTAGTCACTGGATTAAAGCAGCGCGTGAAATGGATAACTTTATCGTTACTTCTGATGGATACCCTGGTATCTCAGCAAAAGTTTCAGACCTTATCTTACCATCTGCAATGATTTATGAAAAATGGGGAGCTTACGGAAATGCTGAGCGTCGTACACAACACTGGAGACAACAAGTTCTTCCTGTAGGTGATGCAATGTCTGATACTTGGCAATGGGTTGAGCTTTCAAAAAGATTTACAGTTAAAGATGTTTGGGGTGCTCAACCTTTAAGAGGTAAAGATGAACAAGGAAATCCTAATGGACTTCCAAGTGTAATTGAGCAAGCAAAAGCTATGGGTTATACTGAAGACACAACTATGTTTGAGATTCTTTTTGCAAATAAAGAAGCTAAGTCTTATAAAGTTGATTTAAATTCATTCCCTCAACAAGGTTATGATAACTCTGAAGTTCTTGGTGATAGCAGAAATGTTGTTGGCAGTGACGGCAAAGTTTTCAAAGGTTATGGATTTATGATTCATGAATACCTTTTTGAAGAATATGCAAGTTTTGGTAGAGGACACGGGCATGACCTTGCTCCGTTTGTAACATATCATAAAGTTCGTGGACTTAAATGGCCGGTTGTAGATGGTAAAGAAACTCAGTGGAGATTCAATGCTAAATACGATCCATATGCTGCAAAAGCTACTAAAGAAAGCGGGAACTCCCATGCGTTCTACGGTACATTAGCAAAAGCACTTATGCAAGGTGATTTAACACATGTAACTGATAAAACACCGAAACCTTTACCTAATAAAGCCAAAATATTTGCCCGTCCGTACATGGATCCTCCAGAAATGCCAGATGAAGCATATCCACTTTGGTTGAGTACAGGTCGTGTACTTGAGCACTGGCATTCAGGAACTATGACTATGCGTGTACCTGAACTATATCGTGCGGTACCGGAAGCATTATGTTATATGCACCCACAAGATGCTAAAGACAAAGGACTTACTCAAGGTGGACTTTGTTGGGTAGAATCTCGTCGTGGTAAAGTAAAAGCTAGAGTTGAAACTCGTGGTAGAAATAGACCATCTCGTGGACTTGTATTTGTTCCATGGTTTGATGAAAAAGTATTTATCAATAAAGTTTGTCTTGATGCAACATGTCCACAGTCAAAACAAACAGACTTTAAAAAATGTGCTGTAAAGATTTATAAAGCATAAAACTAAAAAAAAGTGAGTTATCGTTTTGAGCGAAAACAAACATGAAATAAAAAAGAAAAAAGAACCATTAAGTGATAGACGAAAGTTTATCCTTAATATGGCTAGAGGCGTAGGTCTCGCTACTATGGGTGGATTTATTTGGAGTGCATATATTGATGAGGCAACAGCTTCATCACTGCTTCTTCGTCCCCCTGGTGCCATAAAAGAGAATGATTTTCTTAAAACATGTATCAAGTGTGGGCTTTGTGTTGAAGCTTGTCCATACGATACGCTATTACTAGCTAAGCCAGGAGACAACAAACCTTTAGGGACTCCATACTTTATAGCTAGGGATATGCCTTGTTACATGTGTCCAGATATTCCATGTGTACCTGTTTGCCCAACAGGAGCACTTGACGAAGCTAGTGTAACAACTAACGGAGTTTTAGATATAAAAATAGCCGATATGGGTGTTGCGGTTATTGATAGTAACAGTTGTATAGCATTTTGGGGAATCCAATGTGACGCATGTTATAGAGCTTGTCCTATTTTAGGCGAAGCTATAACAATTGAGTACTCAAAAAATGAGAGAACCGGTAAACACGCATTTATGAAACCGGTTATTCAAAGTGATGTCTGTACGGGTTGTGGTATGTGTGAGAGAGCTTGTGTTACAGAAAAAGCTTCTATATTTGTACTACCTAGAGAAGTAGCTCAAGGTAAAGCAGGCAGTCATTATGTCAAAGGTTGGGATAAAGAAGATGAAAAGCGTTTAGAAAATGCTACATCTAAAACTACAACAACTGAGTTAAGTAAAGACTCTGCTATTGACTCTTTAAATGATGGTCTGGAGGGTTACTGATGGCAACATTATGGAATAACTACAGATACCTGATTTTAAGAAGGCTAGTACAGATTAGTTTGCTTGTACTGTATTTTGGCGCTAATGCTTGGGGCTGGATTATTCTTCAAGGGAATCTTAGTTCATCAAGAATTTTTGATTTTGTTCCAATGAGTGATCCTTATGCAGCACTGCAAATGCTAGCAGCAGGTGCAGTGCTAAGCCTTGATTTACTTTTAGGCGTAGCAATAGCAACCGTGTTTTATCTACTCATAGGCGGTCGTGCTTTTTGTAGTTGGGTTTGCCCAATAAACATGATAACTGATGCAGCAAATTTTTTAAGAAGAAAACTTGATATTGACAGAGTACAGGGTATCAGACAGCCGGCATCTAGAAATCTTCGTTATTGGATTTTAGCTCTAAGTTTGGTTATCTCATTTGTTATGGGTGTAACAGCTTTTGAATTTGTATCGCCTATATCTATGGTTCATAGAGGGATTGTATTTGGTTTAGGTTTTGGTTGGGCAGCGATGCTCATCATTTTTCTTTTTGACCTGTTTGTCCTAAAAAATGGGTGGTGTGGACATGTTTGTCCGCTTGGTGGATTTTATTCACTTTTAGGAAAGTTTAGTTTAATCAGAGTACATCATCAAGAAGAGAACTGTACTCTATGTATGAAATGTAAAATAGTGTGTCCTGAGCATCAGGTTCTGCACATGGTTGGTAAGGAGAGCTTATCTGTTTTATCAGGTGAGTGTACCAATTGTGCCAGATGTATCGAAGTGTGTGATGATGATGCTTTAGGATTTTCAATAAGAAAACTAGCACAAAATAAAAAAACGGGAGAATAAAATGAAAATAATAAGTAAGATAACAATTGGTTTAGCTGCTGCGACTCTTCTATTTGTTGGATGTGGCAATAATGTTACACCTACATCAGATACTAAAGTTGCAAAAACTGTAAGTGAGGAATCACTAGGGTTGAGAAAGACTGACTTATACTCAGAAAAAGATACAACCGGCGATGCAACTAACTATGGAAAAAGTGCCGCAGGTAGTGGACATAAAATTCAAAGAGCTTTTCAAGATGCTCCACCTATGATTCCACATGATACAGAGGGCATGTTACCGATTACTATAGACAACAATCAATGTACTGGTTGTCACATGCCGGAGGTTGCAAGTTCTATGGGTGCTACGCCAATTCCAGTATCACACTTTACGGACTTTAGACCTGCTGTTGCTTTGACAAAAGATGGAAAATTGATGAACAATGGAAACGTTGTTGATCTCGCTGCTAGCAGTCAATCAAATGCTGTTTCAATCAAAAAAGAAGATAATCTTCAAGGCTCAAGATTTAACTGTTCTCAGTGTCATGCTCCACAATCAGAAGGTTTAGCAGTTGAGAATACTTTTGAAGCTGCTTACACAAGTAAAGATGGTGCTAGTAAATCTAGCTGGAGTGGAACTAAACTTATGGAAGGTATCGATACCATTCATGGTAAATAATCACTATGCAGAGAAGAGAGCTTTTTAGCTTTCTCTCTTCATCTCTAAAAGATGAAGAGAAAAAAGTTAAAGAACAAATATTAAGACCTCCATATTATAATGATATAAATGCGTTTGACACAGAGTGCCAGAATTGTGATGGCAAATGTGCCACTTTGTGCCAAGAGCAGATAATAATCATAGAAGATGACAAAACTCCAAGACTGGATTTTTCAAAAAGTGGTTGCACCTATTGTGATGATTGTGCAACTGCCTGTGAATTTGGTGTATTAAACATAGAAGATAAAAAGATGATTGATGCTAATGTTGTTATCAATCAAAGCACTTGTCTCAGCTGGAGTGGGGTCATGTGTTTTTCATGCAAAGACCCATGCTTGGACGATGCAATAGAGTTTAAAGCCATGTTTATGCCAGTCATAGATGAATCAAAATGTACAGCATGTGGATTCTGCATAAGCAGATGCCCGACATATGCTATTGAGGTGAGTAGTTTATGATAAAAATCCTAATATTATCCCTTTTCATTAGCTCCCTCTTTAGTGCAAACATAATGCAGCCAACTTCCGAATTTAAGTCAAGCGGTGCTGTTGTTGATATAGTGTATACCGCAGGTAAGTTATATAGCGCAACTGATGCCAGCTGTGTAGATATATTTGACTTTCAAACAAAAAAAATTATCAAAAAAATCAAAGTAGACCAAATTACTGACTTTATGGGAGATATAATTGACTCTAAAGTTTATTCTGTAGATGTTATAAAAGACAAAGTTTTACTACTTTCTCAAGCAAAGGAAGGTGCGAGAAGAGTTCATATATATACAAATGATTCCCTTAATCTCATCATCCCATATTCAGAAAAACTTTTAATTGCAAAAGCAAAATTTTTAGATGAAAATACTATATTGCTGGCTCTATTAGGCAGCGAACTGATATCCTATGATGTAAAAAATAAAAAAATCAACTATCGTACGCAAGTTTCACAATCTAAGTTCTCAAATTTTGCATTAAATGAAACAAAAACACAAGTCGTTGTTGCTGATGAAAGTGGGGATTTAAAAATTTACAACACGAAAGATGGAGTATTTGTAAAAAAACTAAGTGGTCAAAATTTAGATAATGTTTTTCAAGTTGACTATAAAAATTCAATTATTGCGACTGCAGGGCAAGATAGAAAAGTTGTTATTTATGATACAAAATCAAACTCTGCTTACTATAAAATGGGTTCATTTTTGATTTATAGTGCTGGACTTTCACCAAGCGCTAAACTTGCGGGTTACTCAAGTGATGAAAATAATAATGTGACTGTTTTCAATACAAGCACACAAAGCATTTTAGGTGTCTTTGGCGGGAATAAAATGACACTAACAAATATCTTATTTATAAATGAAGAAGAATTTTTAGTGTCTAGCGATGATAATACCATCAATTTATATAAAATTAAATAGAGGCAAAACATGCAATATAATGAATCTGAATTTTTAATAGAAACAGCCGTTCCAGAAGATGAGTTAATCATATCCAGAACTGACTTACAAGGAATTATTACACATGCAAATGAAACCTTTTGTGAGATTAGCGGATATAAACTAGAAGAACTCATAGGTAAACCCCATAGTGTCGTGCGGCATCCTGACATGCCGGCGTCAATATTTAAAAACCTATGGGAGACTATCAAAAATAAAAAGCAGTGGATTGGTATAGTTAAAAACCTTCGTAAAGACAAAGGATACTATTGGGTAAAGGCAATCGTTTCCGGTGTTTATAAGAATGGCGAGCTAGTTGAGTATAAATCTTTAAGAACTCCAATTAGTTTTGATGAAAAACTAGAACATCAAAAATTATATGATAAAATGCGCCAAGAAAACTGTGAAAAGCAACGAAAGATAATTTACGAATAAAAAATTAAATAAAATTAAGGAATAAAAAATGAATATATCAAGTATAGTAGTTCAAACAGTGCCAAAGTATTTAGATGAAGTTGTACAAGCTTTAAAAGATTGTGAAGCTTGCGATTATCACATGCATGATGAGAAAGGCAGAATAATTGTAACTATAGAGGGAAGTGGTGTTTCTGAAGAACTAGAAAAGCTACATATCATAGAAGAGATTCCACATGTTGTTGCTGCTGACATGCAGATGGCATATAGTGAAGATGAGCTCGATGCACACATGGAAGTTATTAATAACTCGGATGCTGTTCCAAAAATGCTAAATGATGATAATTTGGATGTCAAAGACATAGTTTACGCTGGCGATTTAAGAAAAAAAGATTTACAAGGTTTTGCAAAATCTTTTGACGATAAACATAAAGAAAAATAATGGGTGTAGTATTTGAATCAGTCATCAAAGTGGGTGAAGAGGGAAACTGGTTTATAGAGCTTACAGATACAGTCAGACAAAGAACTGTAATCTGTCATGATTTAGATGAGTATTCTCAAAAAGTTGAAGACTTTGGCGCTGATTACGGCGGTCATATTGATGAAGTAAAATGGTCTAAAGATGGCGATGTTCCTCCACAAACAATGGATGAGATAAGATTAGAGATGTCAAGGCAACAAGAGGATATAGAAAAAGAGAAGGAAAACAGTTAGTACTATGGAAGCTAAGGCAATACAAACAAATAAATATTTAGAAGTTCATGAGATAAATGAGCATTTGAAAAATGTGGAATACATTATAATGGCGACTCCTGCACCGGATTTTTTTAAAGAAAATCCAATACATTTTACAATATTTTTAAATACACCGGAGCAGCTCCCAGATGAGATAAGAGAACCTGTACTAAATAAATTTTTAGAAGAAAATGCCATCATAAAACCTATAAAAGTAATGAGTCAGCTAATGCCTGTCGGCTTTGCGATGAGTACACAAGAAACACCTATGCCAATACTTTTAGTAAAACCGGAAGATCAAAAATCTATCCCATATGCACTTATGCATGTTATAGATTTTTTAGCAGATTCAGACAACTTCTATGAGGCTAAAGAAAAAAGTCTCACTGGTTGGAGCTATAGCTACAATTAATTTATTTCCTACTCTTTCTATGCTCAATTTTTTCAAACTTCTGAATTAATAACTCTTTTTGAGTGCTATTTAACATTGCATATAACTTTTCAAAATATTCTGCAATTGCAATGCTGATTTTTTCATTTTGCTTACCTGTACTCTTTAAAAATTCATCTCTTTGAAAAGTAGTTTTGTTAAACAAAGAGGAAAAAGTACCATTTTTTCCCTGCTTTGCATCCTTTTGTATTGTTTGAATATTTTCTTTTAAAGCATCTTCGAGTTTGACAAACTCACTAAATTGCTTTTTATCAAGCTCCAAAGAAACAATGGCTTTTTTCAGAACTCTGATCTCGTTGATTGGGATACAAGCTCCCCCCGCGAAAAGATTGTTCATCATAAGCAACATTAAAATAATAGGTATAAATCTCATTTTAGTCTCCTTTTTAAAGTAAAGTATCCAATTAATTGCAATATAAATAAATATATTAACAATATACCTATATCGTATGACCAAGTTTTTTTGCAAAAATACATATCACTGCAATAAAATTTATCTGCTTGATCTAGGGTTAAAAAATCACCTTCATTATAACTAATAAGTTCTACAATGTGGTCGTTTATATTTTCATCTTCATTATGAAAATTGATATGACCGGTAAGGGAACTTTCATAAGCATACATAATCGGTACTATCCTAGCTACAGGAGGAATGGCGCTCTCAACTCCAAAAAATAAAATTTTATCCAGACTGCTATAAGGAATCATACCCCCTAATAATATTTGAGGAACGATAATTAATGGTATTAAGTTTGCTGCCATGAATGCGGATGGAACTATGGATGATATCCAAAGACCAAGCGCGATACTGTTAAGCAATAATAAATACATAATAAAAAAATTATATAAATAATCTTCTAGCATCCCTCCCATGATGAACATTGCAACCAAAATATATAACAGAACTTGAATGAATCCAAAAATTGAAAGTACAAAATATTTAGAGATATAATAGGAAAAAGTTGATACATTCCCCAATTTTTGTCTCTTAACAATAGGCAAGTCTTTAACGATTTCAAAGATACTACTGACAAGTCCAAAAAATATAGCCGAAACTAGCATAAAAAACAAAAAAGAGGAGTAAGAATCATTAAAGACTATATCGTTGTTGCTGTGAAAGATGAGAGCAGTGAGCAACCCTAAAAGAGGTGCAATAATAAATGATATTACCAATGTAAACGGATCTTGCAATTTAACTTTTAACTGAATAATTAATTGATATTTAATTTGTGTGAGCAAGGAGTTCATGATTTATCCTTAGCCATAAAATATTTAACATAGGTTATAAGATTCCAAAAATCATTTTTTTCATGATCTTGAACTTCAAGTAAAAGTTCAGGGTTTGTTGCATGACAAGCTGGACACTTCACATCTGCATAGTCATGTATATCATCGATATTATATATTTTCTCATCATTGATAAGTTTAAACATTCTCAGTGCATCCATGGAGTTTTCAGAATAGATATTATGTCCTGCCTGATTAAACAAAATAACTTGATTAAATTTCTGGTACATGGATGAAGATGGCTGATGAATAACGGTTATAATAATTTTTCCATCATTTACAATGTCTTTCAATAAATCTATAATTTTTTCAGAATCAACAGAAGAAAGTCCGCTTGTTGGTTCATCTATAAGGAGCAGTTCAACATCTTTGATCAACTCCATCGCGATATTGACCCTTTTTCTTTGTCCGCCTGATATTTGATACTTTCCATTTTTGTAAATTTTAGAATTTTTGATGCTATATATTCCCAATTTTCTTAAATGTGTATGAATCTTTCTTTCCACAAGATCACTCGGCTCATCGTCTCCAAAATGCAATCGATAATTATAGTAGAGGTTATCATACACACTGAGTTCATCTATCAAAACATCATCCTGAGGAACATAACCTATTTTGTTCATAACTTTTTTGAGAATTTTATCGTTGCAGTTGATCTTCAGTTCACCTGACAATACAAAAGCATCTCCTATAAGTGCCTTCATGAGAGTTGATTTGCCTGCACCTGAAGGACCCATAATAGCTACAAGTTCCCCTTTACTAATCTCAAAGTTGATTTTAAAGTTAATAGCTTTATTCTTTTGATATCCACATGAGACATCTGTAGCTTGAATCTTATATATGGCGTCTAAACTGTTGCATTTATCTTCATCTTCAATCTCTATTTTTTTTACAAAGGCGCTGTTTGTTTCCATCTTTGGATATCTGTATAAAAAACACTCAGCATGTTCTGCTCTCTCATCATCAAAGAGCAGTCTTAACAAAGCACAATTCAAGTAATACTTTATGTTGCCATTATCTATTTGTAAAAGCGTATTTTCTCCGAATGAATAAACTGAATGATTTCGCATATGCTTTTTAGTAAAAAGAAATTTTTCCTCTTCAAGTTTTTCAATAAAACCATCCAAAGCATCAAAATTATAAACTTCATTATAATCATAAAGATGAATATCATTCCCCTGAATGTTGATCAGTAAATATTCATCTACTATCTTAAAAAGTAAAAACTCAAGATCAAAGTTTTCATCTTCTTCGGTGAGGCCCAATACTCTGTAATTGTTAATGCATATAAATTCAACTTCTTCTTGGGAGTTTTTTAAAATCATATTTGCTTCAGAATAATTTTTATCCAATATTTTAAAAAGAGTCTCATATAAAAAAAATGCACCACATCTTTTAAAAATCTCTTCCATCAACGCAACAGATTCATCGTTAACCCCCAGAATTGTCATGGCATCCATATCAAACTGATGGTACTGAAGCAAGAGCTGTATATCTTGATTGTTAATAGTATTGAGAGTTGATACCATAAAAAAATCGATCAAAATCCTATACTTTTGATTAATAGGAAAATTTGCGACTTCATCTATAATATCATCGATATTGATAGTGTCAATCAATCTTTCAAACTCATCAATAGATTTCTCTACAGATTCTTCATTGTATTCTTCTATCAATCTTTTGGATAGCAACAAAATCTCATTCTCATTTACACTCTTATTTTTTTTGGCTATATTTATCCACAATATAAAAACATAATTCAGCTGTTCACTAAACTGATGAACTGTCTTATTCATAAGAGTACCTTGAAAAAATTTCTATGATTTCATCCTTTTTTTCTATGAATGCATCAACAAGAGTTGGATCAAAATGCCTATTTTTCATATGTTCTAAAAAACTTAAACTTTTTTCAATCGTCCATGACTGCTTATTTGAAGCTCTCACTGTCAGAGAATCGAAAACATCTGCCACAGCAGTTATCCTTGCATATATGGATATCTCTTTACCCCTCAGTCCATCCGGATATCCTGTTCCATCATATTTCTCATGATGCTCTTTAGCAATAATTGCTGCTGTTTTTAATAACTCATCATCCTCGTCATATAATATTTTGTAACCAACAATCGTATGATTCATAAGTAAGATAAATTCATCTTTTGCTAATTTGTCTTTTTTCTTTATTAAATACTCTGGTACACCAACCATTCCGGCATCATGCATTGGAGCTGCTGATAATAAAAGATTTGAAGTCGTTTGATCTAAGCCGATGGCCTTTGCAATAAGCTCGCTATACAATCCGACTCTTTGTGGATGGTATGCAACTTCATCATCATTATAGCCAGTGGCTATAGAGAGTTTTGTAATAATCTTTTCCTGTGTCTCAATTATCTTTTTAAACAGTATCGCTTTTTCAAGTACTCCCGAAGCCTGATTCGCAATAAGGACTAGCATATCAATATCAAAAGAAGTAAAGACACCTTTTATTTTATTTATTGCTTGAAATACACCTATGATATTTTCATTACTGTCTAAAAGAGGAATAGCTAAAATATTTTTTGTCAAATAACCCGTCTTCCTATCTGTTTCAGGACTAAATCTTATATCATCATATGGATCTGTTATGATCTGTATCTCTTTTGTTTTAGCAGTTAAACCGACAATTCCCTGATCAGCTGAAATTCTAATTTCACTGACTCCATGTGCAACTTTCGTAAATAATTCATGCTTTTTCTCATCATAAACAAATACACTGCATCTATCAGCATCAACAAGTTTTTTAGCATAATCTGCAACATTAATCAGCAGCTTATCTAAATCATGTACTTGAGAAAGGATTCTACCAAATTCTAAGAGTATCGATAGTTCTTTACTATTATTCTTCATAGTCGCTTTTCTCATCCATTTGATTATCTATTTTAAAATTAAATTCTTCAAATATAATATAT
>CALCGG010000021.1 GCA_937900945.1 uncultured Sulfurimonas sp.
AAAAAAAGGATAAAAAATGTCAATACAAGAACTATCACAACAACTAAAACTCAGTGCTTTTTATACAGCATTTATAGAACAAGAGACGCAACCTGCCTATAGTGAACTGCCCTTTGAAAAAAGAGTGCAAATGTTACTTGAAGCAGAACAGCTTCAACGAGATAATAAAAAGATACAGAGGTTATTCAATCAAGCAAAACTTCCTGATAAAAGTGCAAGTATCAGTGAGATACACTTTACACCTGATAGGAATTTAGATAAAGCGCTAATGTTAGATTTGGCAGGTGGAAACTATTTGAAATATTTTAGAAATATAATTCTAAACGGTCCAACTGGTGTCGGTAAATCATGGATCGCTCAAGCATATGCGAATAAAGCTATGACTATGGGATACAGTGCATTATATTTAAGGGTACCAAGACTTATGCAATATCTTCAAACTATTAGAGGAGATGAAGAGTATCTCAAATATTTAGCAAAACTCAAAAAAATTAATCTTCTCATTCTTGATGATTTCGGAGTAAGCCCACTCAAAGCCGCCGAAGCTAGAGACTTACTTGAAATAGTTGAAGATAGAGTCAATCAATCATCTTTGATTATTACATCGCAACTTCCCATAAAAGAGTGGCATGGATATTTGCATAATGCAACTATAGCAGATGCTATCTTAGATAGGATTGTACACAATGCATACAAGATAGAATTCAAAGCAGATGCAGACTCACAACGCAAGAAAAATGCTAAAGAAGCAATGAAATAGCAAAAAGCATTCTTCCACTCACTCTCATTTATGATACAATTTTAGATGCTTGTTTGAGGCTCATAAAAGTGGAAGGCTGGGAGTGAAACGGGTGGAAGAATAAAGTGAAATATCCAATATATTAGAAGTTAACGCATTAGAAGAAAAATATAATATGAAGTTTGAGCAACTGGAAAAAGTTTATAAAGATTTTCTAAAAGATATGTATAAACCTCATAAACAGAGCTTGAAAGACTATTTAAAAATTTATAAAACTATGAATCAGAAGAAAGAGGAGTTGATTCAAATTCTTTAAATGATAAAGCTGCTTTATTAGAAGAATTTACATATTACCTTGAATATTTTAAAAAATCTTGTGTTGCAATTGATTCTTCTAAATTTATAGGAAATATATATTTTGTGTTTGTATTACCATAGTTTAAATTACTCAACTTTCGCACATAAAACCTAACTCTTTTTGAGTGTAAGCACTCAGAACAGCGAGGATAGTCAGTAAATCTTTATTATCCTTGAGAACATTCTCGATTTCAGAGATTTTTGTCAATATTTGAATAAATAGTTGCATGGATATTGCCAAAGTTTCAAGTTCGCATTCTAAATCTCTAAATAGTTCTCCAAGGGTTTGGGGTTCATGTTTGATGCGATTAATGTAACTGACGATGTTGTAAGCAAACATTGAAAGTGTTATTTTTGCGATTAGTGATTCATAGATACGATTTTCTTCTTTGCCAAACCCAAACAGGTTTCGTAAATCTTTGTATCCTTGCTCAATATTCCATCTTTTTTTGTAAGTGGCTAGAATCTCTTTGCCGGCTATAGTGATATCAGTGGAAATAAAAACTAATAAGTCTTTGCCTGTGTGCAAAAATACGAGTTTAACTTTTCCAAGGACTGCATGTTCTGCAATGGCATCGAAATATTTGTAAGATATTTTTCCATGTTTGCCACTACTTTTATGACGAGAGTTTTTCAAACTCTCATAGATTGCATTCATAGTTTTATGTTTGCCTTTAAAGTTCCAAATGAGTTTATTGTTTGGAAGTCTTGCTATAACAGGCATACCAAGTTGCTTAGCTTAATGTATGAAGTTTGGTTTCGCGTACCAACTATCAACTAATAGATAGTCAGCTTCAACACCATTATCTAAGGCTCTTTGCAACATCTCAATAGCTAGTGTATTTTTACCTTTAATGATTTCATTCTTGCGTTGATAAGCGTTGCTTCTATGATGCAGTTTAGTTGTGAATTCTGAAGGATTCTTTCTATTACTATCATTTATTTTTATAGAAAAATCTAGTTGAAATGTTGAATGCGAATCTGCGTAATTTAGAGATACAATATTTACAGCATTGATGCTTCTGTGCTCTTTGTTGCTCCATATATATTTACAGCTACCTTCTATAAACTTACCCCTTTTAGCTTCAACAGTATCATCAATAATTAGTAGGCGATGCTCACCATTTTTATGTAGTAGTTTTATTTTCTGCAAAAGTGCAGTAGCACTTAGTATTAAAAACTTTCGCCAGTTGTAACGACTCTCTTTGATAAATCTGTAATAGGCA
>CALCGG010000022.1 GCA_937900945.1 uncultured Sulfurimonas sp.
TCATCCAAAGAGGGATACGGCTGTCTGCCATAGAATCCTGACCCCAGTGACGGAAGTCTGTCGGGTTGATGATATCGAGGAACTTAACACCATCAGCTTTTCCCCATACAACTTGCTGCTTACCAATTCTCCAGCTCATTTTCCCTTCTTTGGTATCTACATAAAGTTCACGCAACCAGTCAAACTGACTGTATAGACGAGTTGCATCATAACCATCAACACCATTTCCGTCTCTGTTGAACTGTAGTTCACTATGCCAGCTTGTTTGATCACCAATTTCTTGATTTAAAAATAGTTTAGCAGTTAATTCTGATCTAAACAGTTCTCCTGCATAGTGCTCATCAGCAGTTCCATCTGCATTTAACTTAGGATTGTTTGAAGCACCTTTTGAAGTAAAAACGCCAATCTTTGACATAAGCTCACCTGAAGCTTCAACAGACCAAGTGCTTTTATCTAACCATGAAAAGTCGCTTGCTGCTTCATCTGCACTTACAGATGAAGGGATAGAGAGTAGGCCTAATGCTACTATTGATAGTGCAATTTTTTTAATTTTCATATTTAAACCTTACTTTTTAATTTTTGTTAAAGTTGATTGAGACCAAAGTGTATTTGGCAAATTAGTATTGAACTTAGTAACTTCTTTAGGAATAAACGCCATTGTCTCATGATTTGTATCTATATTTTTAGCATACCATGTAAACCAACGAAGTGCACGAGGATCTGTTTGACCTTCTATAGCTTTCCAGTTTTTCTCTAAAACTTTTACTAACTTACCTTTTTTATAATACTCTGTTAAATAATCAGAAAAGTTTTTAGTATCTACATAAGTTACACGATAGTCATACCACCAACTTGGGAATTTAGTTGTACTTTTTACTTTATAAACCTGCGCAGCTTTGTATTCATCTGTTCCAGCTGGAAGATTTTTTGTAGTACTAGTTTGTTGAGCCTCAGGAATAACCATAGTATGTACAGTCTTACCGAAAGTTTCCGTACCTAACAATTCATGTGTTTCATGCATAGGCTTACGAAGTGTTACGTCACCAAAGGTAAAGTCTGTTCCACCCCAAGCATCATCATGTGCCGGCTGTGCAAAACGACGAATTTTACGAAGTGCAGGCAACCAAACAAGGTACTCTTGAGAACGAGCGTCATCTTCAAAGTCTGTAATAAGCATACCAGTTCCCTTCATTTTTCCAGAACGGAAAATAGCAAGATCTTTTGCTTTTACATTTGCATCATCTTTGTAATCATTATTTAAATAACGCTCAAGAGTATCCGTTAAAGGTTTTTCACCTTCTGACTTTTTAACCAATACAGTGATAACACGTCTATTCTTTTCTATAGAATAATTTTTAAATGAATAAAAATGATTTACAAAATACACTTGCTCCATAACTGCTGAACCATCTTTAAGTGTTCCTTGAGGATAAGCAAGGTCTCCCGGTACACCAGCGAATAGTCCCGTAGTAAGAAGCGTTGAAAGTGCGCTCACAGCCATCATTTTTGTTTTTATGTAACTCATAAATACTCCTTATTTTTGCTATAACTCAAATTTTAGAAAATAACATGTGTTTTCGTAATATACGTATACACATAACTATATTCTTTAGTTAGCAAAACTTGATGGTGATTCTAGTATAACTAAATTGAATATTATCTTAAAGTATGAAATAAGTAATTATTATTTTCTATAAATGTAACAACATGCGCTAAAAGCCCATACTACAACATTTTATGCAATTGATTAAGAACATATAAAATATAACAATATTAATTATATGATTAAGTAATCACAAGATTTTTATTTAAAATTTTATTTAAACTATTCATTTATATTTATGTATATGCACATTTTTTAAGTAAAAAATTGAGTTTTACAACAATATACTTAAGTTACAATTAAAGAAACTTGGCGTATAATTTCTTCAAGCTAATATAGCTTAAAAAATAAATTTTTATTTCAAGGATAAATTATGGCAGAGAACAAAAAAGGTTTAGTAGATATAGCAGAGTCACAAATGGACGCAACATCAGATACAATAGTTAGAGCACTTACGGCTCTTGATTCTCAAATAGATTCAGCTCGTGAAATCGGTTCAGATAAAGCGAAAGTAATCATCAAAGGTTTCGGTGGCGATACTAAAATGGCTGAGTTAATTGAAAAATTAGCTGGTTATATGGGTGAAGCTGCTGGTGCAGGTATGGCTGTTGGTGCTGTTCCTATGATAGTTATGGCTGGTGCAGCTAAAGGTATCTACAAAAAAATTACTGACTAATTTTTTTACTTCTCAAAGCATTTTTGCTTTGAGAATTCTTCAAACACTTAATCCACAATCTTTTTATTCAAATAACCATTTCTTAACTTAATAAACTAATAAATTTCAAACAAATTTCACTTCATAAAGTTAGGAAAAACCTTTTTTATTACGCTATTTTCCACATCAAGTGCAATTTTCACCCAAAACCAACTAAACTCATTTCACTAAAAAACACTTCAAATGTAGCTATTGGGGAATCTCCTTTTTCAAAAGAAGCGCCAAATTAAATTTTAGTGATATAATCTTAAATCTGCTGATTAATCAGTTATCTTTAATATGATAATTTAAGTATTTTATCTACATAAATAGTGTAAAATAATAAATATTATAATTATCTATTAACATAATAGGAGAAGTGATGAAAAAAATAATGTATATGTTGTTTATTGCTGCACTGCTTAATTCATCAGAGAATATTGAATTATTATCGCTTGATAATGCGATTGATATTTTGAAATCTGATAATTTAGAAATACAAACTGCTTCAATGGATGTAAAAATCTCAGAAAAAGATGCTGAATCAGCATCAGGAAATCACTGGGGAAAATTAACTTTCATACAGGATACATCCCGTTCAAATGATGCCGGGAATGTTTTTGGATTCAAGCTCAGTTCAAGAGAAGCTACTTTTGGCGATTTTGGATTTGGTGCTTCAAATATGCAAATGCCTCAAACTGATCCAACATATCTTACAACACCACCTGATACTCTAAACTATCCAGATGACAGAAACTATTTCCAAAGCAAGCTAAAATACGAAGTTCCGCTTTTCACAGGTTTTAAAATCACAAGCTATACAGATATTATGAAATCTATGATTAAAATGAAATCACTAGAAAAAGAACAGGTAATAAATGAAAAAGTTTACCAAGTAAAAAAAAGCTTCTACGATATGGCCCTGCTTCGTGAATCATCAAAAAATCTATCAATAATTTTCAAAAACATAGAAACTTTAGAAAATACAACGCAGCAGATGATAGAAGTTGGTTATGCAAAAAATGTTGATTTACTTGAGGTTCAAGCAAAAAAAGGACATGTACGAAGATTACTCAAAGAAATTGAGTTGAATGAAAAACTACTGTACCAATACATCAGTTTTTTACTCAATCAAAATGTTACAAATATCTTGACTCCCTCATTAAATGTAGCAATGCCTGAATATGATGACGCCACTATCCTAAAAAATAACTTGGACATTCAAAAAGCTTCTACAGGATTAGAAATACAAAAAAGCATGACAGATGTTGCAAAATCATCATACTACCCTACAATTGGGGCTTTTGGGGAACTCTCAACTGCAGACGACACCTTCTTGGGTTCTGCTTATGACCATAAAGCATATACGCTCGGAGCAAGACTCACATGGAACATATTTAATGGCGGAATAGATAATGCTAACATGGAAAAATCACGCATCGAAGAGTTGAAAACTTCATTGCAGGCGAAGTTGGCAACAAAAGGAATCGCGCTAAAAATAGCTCAGATAAGAACTGAGATACAAACATTGGATGAAGAGATAGAATATTTACAAAAAGAGTTTGAATTGGTAAATGAGATATATAAGAATTATGAGGGCAGATATAAAGAAAAGTTATCTTCCATGAACGATGTAATCATCAAGCAATCGCAACAAATAGAAAAAATTCTTCTTATTCAACAAACTCGCAATAAAAGAAATGAAAGAATTTTCGAACTGGAAAAATTAGCAAATGGAGAAGTACAATGATAAACAATCAAATTCTATTTATAAAACCGCTCAATGGCTTTAGTAAAATACTACTGGTACTACTAACGCTCTCAATCTCACTTTTGGCGCAAAACCTGACTCTTTCAGGCAGCGTAATATCTGATAATGAAAAAATGATTACAAGTCGTTTTATGGGCTTTGTTACCGATGTTAAAGTCTCAGAAGGTGATCATGTAAAAAAAGGTCAGCTTTTATATTCCATAGATTCAAGAGAGATAGATTCAGCTCTCTCTCAAGTCAAACTTGGAATATCTCAGGCAAAACTTAGCCTGCAAATGTATCAAAATCAATATATAAATGTTAAACTTAATCTAGACAGAAATAGAAGGCTTCTGAAAAAAGATATGGTTTCTAAATTTGATGTTGAAAACCTTGAATTAGCGGCAAGAAGTCTTATGGACATGGTGGAAATAGCCAAAAAACAAGTTCAGCAAGCCGAAGCCAGACTTTTAGAAATTCAAAATCAATACCAATATTTAAATGTGAAAGCGCCAAATAGCGGTGTTGTAGTAAGTAAAAATATAAAAGTTGGAGAGATGGCAATGCCTGGAATGCCAGCTATTGTTTTATCAGATTTAAGTAACCTTAAAATCCTTACAGAGATACCAGAAAGTAATCTTAACTTTATAAAATATGGTACCAAAGTTGTAGTACGAATACCATCAGTAAACCTAGAAGCAATAGGTGAAGTTACAGCAATTATACCAAGTTCAAATCCAATGACACATACTTTTAAAATTAAAGTATCATTTAAGCATTCAAATTTTTCAGTTTATCCAGGGATGTACGCAACAGTTGATATAGGAGTTAATTAAATATGAAAGATGAAAGTTTAGATCATATTGAGGTAACCAACAGTGCCGGTAAATTAGCTAAAAAGTTTTTACACAATCCTTTAACTCTTGTTTTAGCAATTTTCATTTTAGCACTCGGATTGGTAGCGCTGCAAATGATGCCAAGAGAAGAAAATCCAAGAATTGATATCAGTGCCGGAAGTATAATAATTCCAGCGCCAGGACTCACTCCAGAAGAAGTAAAAAAAATAATAACTGAACCTTTGGAAAAAAAACTAAGAGAGATTAGCGGAGTTGAACACATTTACTCCATGAGTATGCCTAACATGGCTTTAGTGAATGTAGTTTATTATATAGGTGAAAACAGAGAAATATCAAATTTAAAACTCTATGATAAAATCATGCAAAACATGGATGAAATGCCTAAAAATGTTATGCAGCCAATCATCAAACCTTTTGATATAGATAACAGTATCCCCATTGTTAATATTGTTTTTTATCAAAAAAACAATAAACTACCTTATAATAAATTTTTAACTTATATCGAACATACCCAATTAAATATCAGTGCAATAAAAAATGTTTCAAAAACAGCCCTTAAAGGTGAAAGAAAAGAGCAATACAATGTAGATATTGACATTAATAAGTTAGCAGGATATAACTTATCTTTAGGCCAGGTTGTAGGAGGAATACAGTCTATTGCGGCAAGAACACCAAACGTAAATGCTAAAACGAAAGAGAATGAACTAGTTATTATGAGTATAAAAAGTGCTTTAGAATCGGTTAAAGATGTAGAAAACATCATAGTTGCACAGTACATGGGAAGTACAATATATCTCAAAGATATTGCAACTGTAACAGACGGAATAGAAGTTCAAAAAAAACAAAGTGCACAGATCATACTAAAAGACGGCACTGTGTATGATCAAATAACTTTAGAAATCTCGAAGCTTGCCGGCACAAATGCAGTACATGTATCAAATGAAATAAAAGAATATTTGCAAGAAAATGCGAAAGAACTGGAAAAGTTTGGTATTGCCTATAAAATTTCAAGAGATTACGGAGTTAGAGCTGATGTTGCAGTCGATGAGCTTGTACATCATATCGTTATAACCATAGCTATTATTTTCATCATGCTCATTGTATTTTTAGGCTGGAGAGAATCTTTAATAGTTACCTTTACAATTCCAGCCATTCTGGCTATTACACTCTTTATTGCCTATGTAAGCGATCAAACTATTAATAGAATTACACTTTTTGCATTTTTATTATCTCTTGGTTTATTGGTTGATGCAGCTATTATTGTAATTGAAAATATACATAGACACTTGCATGATGATGAAAGTGAGCATCAGTCAATGGATGAACTTTTAATAAAAGCTACTGATGAGACAGGTGGTCCAACAAATGTCGCTACTTTGGCCATAGTACTAACCATGGTCCCTATGATATTTGTTGGCGGAATGATGGGTAGCTTCATGAAGCCTATTCCACTGAATGTTCCTGTTGCTCTCATTGCATCACTTTTTGTTGCTTATATTTTTGTTCCTTATTTGAGTAAAAAACTACTAAAAAAAGAAGTGAACACTTCAAACACGCATACTGAAGGGGAAAGTTAACAATGAGTAGTCATGAACAAAATAATAAATTTGAAACTTTTATATACAAAATCTTAGAAAATCGTTTTAAAAAATTTCTTGTAATTTTCTTGGTTGCATTGTCATTTTTTGGCTCGATTATGATGATACCCAATAAAACAGTTTTAGTAAGAATGCTTCCAAGCAAAAGCGCAAATACATTCAATGTCTACATAGATACACTGATAGGAAGTTCTATAGAAGAGACTAAAGCGGTTACAGAATGTGTTACTTCCATCATTCAAAAAGAAAAAGAAGTAACTGATATTGAATCTTATTTTGCAGAGGGTTCGCCACTGGATTATGCCGGACTAGTAAAAGGAAGTGCACTAAAAGATGGCGAACAATATGCTGAAATAGTAGTTAATTTAACGGATTTACATGAAAGAAAAGAAAAATCATTCGATATTGTGCATAGATTAAGACCTGTCATACAAGAAAATTGTGAGCCACTTACAAAAGCAACCAGCATTCGTATGATAGAGATGCCAGCTGGTCCTCCAATGCTTGCGTCCATTGTTGTAGAACTGTTTGGTGAAAATAATAAAAAACTCATTGATTTATCAAAAGAAGTTGCTTCCATACTAGATATAACAGATGGATTGGTCGACATAGACATCATGGCTGATCACAGTTATGAAGAATATCAGATAAAACTAAATACTGAGAAAGTAACCAGAAGCGGGCTAGATGTGACCCAAATAAATAATATCATTTATTTGGCATTTCAAGGAGTTAATGTTGCTGTTAAAAGCAGTATGTCTTCAAACAATCAAATACCTATCTATGTCCAACTGAGTGAAGATTCTCAAACACTGGATGACAATACTTTAGAAAACTTGCAACTAAAACTGAGTTCTCTAAAGCTTATGAATAAACAGGGGATGATGATTCCTTTGACAGAAGTTGCAACCATCAAAAAAACGAAATCTGATCCAATGATTTATCATAAAGATTTAAAAAACATGGTAAATGTTACGGCTGAAACAGACATGGTCAGTCAAGTTTATCCTTTGCTCGCGGCAAGAGATACAATGATAGAGTTTTTTAGCTACGAGTTTGAAGTTACAGAGCAACTTGGTTTAAGCACTTACATGTTTGACTTAAAACTTAAAGATAAACAAACAGGTGAGAATTATTTAATACGCTGGGATGGGGAGATGAAAGTTTCTCTTGATACATTTAGAGACCTAGGAACTGCATTTATAGCTGCATTAATGCTCATTTTTATAGTCTTTGTTATTTACTATCAATCTTTTACTATTAGCAGTATCATCTTAGGTGGTAGTTTTTTATCCATTATAGGTGTCATTGTCGGGCACTGGATTGCCGACATGTTCACTGTAGGAACTTTCTTTCTAACTGCAACATCATTAATAGGATTCATCTCATTAATGGGAATAAGCTCAAGAAATTCTTTACTCATGGTTGATTTTACTAAGAGTCTTATAGAGGATAAAGGGATAGAAAAACGAAGAGCAATTGCAGTGGCCAGTGCCACTAGAGCAAAACCTATTATGCTAACTGCCATTGCAATTATTCTTGGTTCTGCATTATTGACAAGTGATCCTGTATTTGGCGGACTTGGGGTTGCCCTTATCTCTGGAACAGTTGCAGCTGTAATCATTTCATTAATATTTATACCTGTTTTAATGGATAATACTAAGGCTATATAAAAGTAGGAAAGGCTTTATAACCCCAAATTTATTTGAGGTTATAAAGAAGAAGACTAAAGATGTGCGTAATTAACACCCAGACAAGCGTCTAGTTTTGAGAGTTCAGTAAGGACAGAAGAACTAACTTCATTATCAACTAAGATAACAGCTAATGCCTGTGATTTATCATTTCTAGCCAGTGAAAAATCTGCTATATTTACATTGTTTTTTGCTAAAGTCATACCTATGCTGCCGATTACACCAGGGATGTCATTATTTTTAAAGAATATCATATTTCCTTTGAGTGCAACTTCTATATCAAAACCATCTATTGCAACTATTCTTTGAACATTATCATCAAAAATAGTAGCTGAAAGAGTTGTAGTACCTTCGGTCGTAGTCAACTTTACAGTAATAATATTTTTATATACAGACGATTCTTTTTGAATCTTAGTCTCTATCTTAATCCCTTTTTCAGTGGCAATATACTCAGCATTTACATAGTTAATAGTATCACCGCTAGCTTCGCTCATGGCACCAACAGCGACAAAAGTAGATAAAGAATCTACATATTCTGCTATCTCACCTTTACCGCTAACTTTAATTGAAACAAGCTGCGCTTTATTTATTTGAGAAGCTAAAAATCCAAGTTTTTGTCCCATCTCTAAAAATGGCTTAACAAATGCAGGAATTTTACTCTCATCAATAGGCAGATTCATGGCATGTGCGAACGCAATATTCTTAGCAGCATCTATAGCTTGTTGCGCTGCTTGAGTTCCAATGTTGTACTGAGATTCAAATGTATTTGCACCTAGGTGAGGAGATACAACAATGTTATCAAGATCAAGCAATGGATTGCTGGTTGCAGGCTCGCTAACAAATACATCTAAGCCGGCAAAACTAACCTTGCCGCTTTTTAGTCCATTAAAAAGTGCTTCTTCATTATAAAGACCACCTCTCGCACAGTTAATCAACACGACACCGTCTTTCATTTTTGCTATCTCAGCATCACTAATCATATTAACAGTTTCTTTGTTTTTTGGAGTATGAATAGTGATAATATCACAATTTAAAATATCTTCAAAATTCTTAGTATAAGTCATATCAAGGTCAGTCACTTTTGATGGGTTGATATAAGGGTCATATGCAATGATTTCCATGTCAAATGCTTTTGAACGAATAGCCACACGAGAACCAATATTACCAAAGCCGATAACACCAAGTTTTTTGCCGCTTAGCTCACGTCCATACCATTTTTCTCTTTTCCAGATTCTTTGGTTTTTAAGGTGATCATGAGAGTAAGGAAACATTCTCATACATGAAAGCATGTGCGTCATAGTAAGTTCAACTGCAGCAATTGTATTGGCAGTAGGGACATTCATAACTATGATACCTTCTTTTGAACAGCCATCAATATCCACATTATCTACACCGACACCGGCACGGACAATAGCTTTCATATTTTTTGCATGAGATATAAAAGCGGCATCAACATCTGTTGAACTTCTAGTAATAGCAACATCGGCTTGCTCAATAATCTCTAAAAGCTTCACTTTATCTTCATCGGCTGCCATGATAAAATTTATGCTCTCATCATTACGAAGCATATCCAATCCTGCTTCATGAATATGGTCACAAACTACGATTGTATGTTTTTTCATTATATTAGGTCCTTTTTGTACGGCGCTATGGTCGCCGAAATTTGGTAATTTTTCAAAACTTTAACTAAAGAATTTAATTTATCTATATTTTCTGAAAAAATAAGTAATTCTACATTCTTTTTATCTTTTTGAAGATAATACTTTAAATCATAATGCTTCAATTCTTCTTTTAAACAGAATGTTTGATAAGGGTCTAAAAGGGAAGCAGATAACTTGTATGTTATAGTGTTAATTATTTTTTCATCTAAATCTACTTTCACATAAACTTCATTTACAGGATAAAAATATCCTGTTTTTTCATTTTTTGAGAAATGATTTAGCCAAACATCTTTTGATTTTTTTTGAATAACTTCATTTTTTAAAGCTAACGGCTCTATTTCAGCCAACTTTTCAGGAGAGTTAATTTCAATTAAAAAAAGGATTATAAAAATGGAAACTCCCAGCAAAAGGAGTGTGAATATCCATTTTATAATCTTTTGCATCTCATTGGTTACTGAAATTTATCTTTGATTAAATCACCTAAAGAGTGTGATTCATTGTCATTTAGCTCTTCCAGCATTGCTTGATTTTTAATATAATCTAATTTTTTAACTGATAATCTAATACGATCACGACGAGTGTCTATGACAGCTATAGCCGCTTCTATTTCTTGACCAATTTCTAATTCTTCTTTAACAAGAGGAGATAAATCTTCATCACGGATTAGAGCATCAACACCATCTTCTAGTGATACAAATACACCAAAGTCTTTAATATCACGGATAGTACCAGTAACAACAGAGTTCATTTTATGCTCAGTCGCAAATTTGTCTATTGGGCTTTCTAAAAGTGCTTTACGGTTTAATGATATTTTTTGATCTTCAGAATTAATTTTAGCTATTTTAACTTCAACTTCGTCACCAGATTTTAAAATATCTTTACATTTAACATTTTTGTCCCATGATACATCTTGATTATGTAAAAGACCTTCAACGCCATCGATACGAACAAACGCACCAAAATCAGTTAATGATGTAACAGTTCCGGTAACGACGTCACCTTCTTTGTAATTTTTCATAAATTCATCAAAAGGCTTTGCTAAAAGTCTTTTTAATGAAACACGAAGCTTGTGAGTCTTAGAATTTATTTCTATAACTTCAACATCTATCTCTTGGCCAACAGTTAAATAATCATTAGGATTTTTAACATTTTTGTCCCATGTGATTTCTGAAATATGCAAGAAACCTTCTATATCATTACCTAAATCAACAAATACACCATAAGCTTCAATATTTGAAACAGTTACCGTAATTGTATCGCCCTCGTCCAACTCGCTCTCAACTTCTGCCCATGGGTCAGACTGAACAGCTTTTATAGATAGAGAAAGATGTCTTTTATCTTTGTCATAAGAGATAGCTTTAACAGTTACAATATCACCATCTTTGTAAAGTTTAGATGGATTAACCGGACCTTTATAACTAATTTCATTATAATGAACCAAACCATCAACACCACCAACATCTACGAACATGCCGTAGCTAGTGATTTTTTTGATTGTACCTTCTACCACTACATCATCTTCCATCAATTTGTCGATGATCTCTTTTTTCTTTTTTCTTTCTTCGTTAAATAATTTACGGCGAGAAACTACAATTGAGTTTTCTGCATCATCAATCTTAACTACCTGTGCTTTAACTTTACGACCAACTACTTCGTCACTCTCTTTAAAAGCCGCTAATGAACGAGGCATAAAAAAAGAAACTTCATCAGCTTCAATAACATAGCCGCCACGATTTTTCTTAGTTATGATACCTTCGATGATTAAATCTTCATAATCATCTTTATGAGCTTCAATAAAGTCAATAGTCTTTTGTAGTTCTAAAACTTTTCTATAAGAAATTTTAGGACGCTCATTATAGTATCCAGTAACCATTACCTTAATTCTATCGCCAGTACCAAATGTTAACTTTCCATCTTTACCGCGGATTTCATCAAGACTCAAAATACCTTCTAACTTCTCACCAACACCAACCAATGCTCTGTTTTCATCCTCTTGGATCTCAACAATCTCACCCTCTACAATACGAGTCGTTTCTTGTTCTTTCTCACTTGCAGCGAACATCTCTGCAAAATTTTCTTCTTCAAATGATTCGTTATCGAACGCCATTACCTATCCTCTGTTACATAAAAATTACGGAGATTGTATCTAAATATTGATTACATTACTATAAAATGGACTGAAATATGAAGATAATTAGAGCTATTATCAACCAACGAGCTCTCAATTAGGAAATATTTTCTATAGAATGAATGACATTTTGAATAATCCAGTCTGGTGTTGATGCCCCAGCACTGATACCACAAAATGTTTTATCTCTAAACCATTCATAATTTAAGTCAGTTTCATCTTCTATGTGATAACTGTCTTTACAATTATCTTGTGAAATACTGAATAACTGCTTTGTATTTGATGAATTTTTACCACCGATTACAATCATGACATCAGCTTTTTTAGATATTTTCCTAACGGCTTCCTGATTTTCAAATGTAGCGTTACAAATAGTGTTAAAGATTCTAACCTCTTTATGGCGGGGAATTAAGTAGTTTGCAACTTCCATATAATCTTCAACTTTTCTGGTCGTTTGAGCTACAAGAGCAACTCTCTCACCCAGCTTTAAACCTTCTAACTCTTTTGAAGATGTCACAACTTTAGCCCCATGAGCAGCGTAGCTTTTCACACCCTTGATTTCAGGATGAGCTTCATCACCAAAAATTATTATTTCATATCCAGCTTCGCTCATCTCTTGGCAAATTTGTTGCGGCTTAGTAACATAAGGACATGTTGCATCAACTACATCTACATTATTTGCTTTTAACTCAAACAACTCATTTTTCGGGATGCCATGTGTTCTAATAACAGCTTTTTCTCCGGGTTTAAAAGTTTTATAGTCATCTGTCAGAGCAACCTGAAAATCTTTTTCAAGCCTAGCAATCTCTTTTGAATTATGAATTAATGGTCCATAGGTAGAAGAATTTTTGTTTTCTTCTGCAATTTTAATAGCTCTTTTTACACCAAAACAAAAACCATAATTTTCGGCAAGTTCTATATGCATAATATCTGTTTCCTTCTTTAAAGCTTCGCCTATCAGCGAGATTTTATTTTATTTCTATTTTAGTGATTTTTTGAAGCAGCTCAAAAAAGTTTGGAAAAGATGTATTTACACAATCAACATCATTTACAATCATCCCACATTGTAGTCCTGCAATCATAAAACTCATAGCTATTCTGTGGTCACCATGACTATCAATTGTTGCACTATTCATAGCGCCACCTTTAACCGTATAACCATCTTCATATTCACTAACTTCAATCCCGCATGCTTCAAGACCATTCACAACAGTAGAAATTCTATCGCTCTCTTTTACTCTAAGTTCCTCAGCATTTTTAACAATACTAACTCCATCTGCACATGCAAAGGCAACAGAAAGAACTGGAAGCTCATCAATAAGCCATGAAATATTATCTTCAACCGTAATAGCTTTAAGAGGTGCATGTTTTACGCTAATATTACCTATTGGCTCGTACTTATTATCGGTAATTTCATAACTAATATTTGCACCCATTCGCTCTAAAGCTTTAAAGGCTTCTATTCTAGTTTCGTTGAGGGTTACCCCTTCTAAAACTATATTGGAATGTGGTGTAATAGCGGCAGCAACAGCAAAGAAAAATGCACTTGAAGGATCGGCTGGAACTCTGATGACAAGAGGAGATAAAAGTTTCTTCATCGGAGAAATAGTTGTTTTTAAACCCTCTACTTGAATATCAGCACCCATCCCTTTTAACATTCTCTCAGTATGATCACGACTCAGCTCCGGCTCAGTATAGGTACAAACTCCATCAGCTCTGAGAGCCGCTAAAATCATGGCACTTTTTACTTGTGCGGAAGCTATTTTACTTTCATAATCAAATGCTTTTAATGAAGACCCTCTTATACTAAGCGGTGCCAGATCGCCATTATTTCTGCCATCAACTTTAGCACCAATATTTCTAAGCGGTGCGGTCACTCTTTTCATAGGACGACGACGAAGATATTCATCTCCTGTTAAAACAAAATGACCCTCAGCAGAGCTTAAAAGCCCACAAAAAAGTCTCATACCGGTTCCAGAGTTTCCACAATCAAGTATCTCAGAGCTCTCTTTTATGCCATCAGAACTTATTTTAATTGTTATACCATCGTCTATAACTGTTGCACCCAAGTTTTTTACAATTTCCAAGCTGTTAAGTGTATCCTCAGCTCTTAAAAAATTTGTGATTTCACTAGTTCCCTCAGCCAACATAGAGAACATTACACTTCTGTGGGAAATAGATTTATCTGGTGCTATTTCTGAAATATTTAAAGAAAAACTGCTGCATGGACTAACTTCTACTTTATTCATCTAAGCCCTATCCCCAATTCATTGTTAAGTGCATGTAAAATTGCATCCATAGACGTTGTTATATCCTCTTCTTCAAGTGTTTTTTCATCTGAACGAAGCATGAAGCGAATAGACAAACTTACATTATCACCAAGAGATTCATCTCTGTATCTATCAACCGGATAAAATCTGATAAGTTCCTTTGTTGCCGACGACTCTATGACATTTTTTAGCTTATCATAACTCATCTCTTTTGGCATTATGATACTTAAATCTCTAAAAGAAGCTTGATATTTTGAAGTAGTGTGAGCTATTTTGAGTTCAAACGGAAGTTTGTCAAAATCAAGTTCACACATAAATGTAATATCTAAATCATAACTGTTTTCTACATTTGGATTCACTCTAAAAAGTTCTCCAACAACCTCACCTTGAATCAAAATTTCTGCAGATTGATACATGTGAGAGAGTGAATGCTTAGTTCTGAATTGTCTAAGTTCAAATTCACCAATAATATCAGAGATTTTTCTAACAAAATATGCAAAATCGATTCTTTGAGGTTTCCCTGCATTGCTAAGTGTTTGCTTCTCTTTATCACCACAAAATAGCATAGACATTTTAAGAGATTCTTCTCTTTTTGGATTAAACACAGATCCAACTTCAAAAAGTTTCACTTGGGAATAACCATTTTTAATATTTAAAGAAGCCGCTTTTAAAAGACCGGTTAATAATGTTGGACGTAACGTGTCAAGAGTGCTTACAATAGGATTTAACAATTCCAACTCTTCAAGTGTTGTTTCAAATCCGTACTCATGAAGCACTTTTTTTTCATCAAATACAAAATGTACAGTCTCAAAGAAACCGCTATATGCAGCACGATGTCTGAATTCTCTTCTTTTTTTATACAAGGAGTAGTCGCTTCCAAGTCTATTAGCTTCTGTGAAAATAAAAGGTTTTGAAGGTATATTATCGATTCCAACCAAGCGGACTATTTCCTCCACGACATCTTGTTTATTTACAATATCATGACGATATCTTGGAATAGACACGACAAAGGTATCTGCTTGTGATTTTGATATATTAAAACCTAAGTTAGTTAAAATTTTTGTTACCTTTGTTTTATCAATTTTTGCACCAATTATTGCATCAATTTCTTGTTTTGTAATGTTTACATTTTTGTTTTCATAGGAATCACTCAGTTCAATTTTTCCGCCAAAGATGGAAGATTCGGAATTTTCTTCAATCATATCCAAACAAAATGATAAACCTTGATTTAATTCAGGTTCACTTCCTCGTGAAGTTCTGTAGTACATAGGACCTGCATCCATTTTATGAACTGCCATCTGCTTAGATATGATATCTGGTGGGATATAACTGGCTTCTATTAAAACAATGCCCTCATCATAGTTTACTTTTGATGATTCTTCTTGAGAAATTCCAACAACTGAGGCTCTCGTGTGCGCCATAATGCAAGAATATCCATTTTCATCCTGAGTCAATTCTATCTTAGCCATTGTTTCATTTTCTTCACAGAAAAAATCATAATTATAAGCTCGTAAAATAACACCGCTGCTATGGGTAGAATAAAGCATTACAGATTCTATATCAGTCTGTCTTTTATCTTCGATTTGCGCAAGTCTTAGTTTTACAATAAAAGGAAGTTTAAAATTTTTAAGGTCTATAGCTTTATAACGAAGATTTACATTTAAATCTTTTTTATGAGTTAAACTTAGTATTCTGCCAATACCTATTCTTTTATCTTCGTTTTCGTTGATTTTTTTTTCTTTTAATGGTCTGTCGTAAGCTGCACTTAAATCACGGGCAATACCTCTAATGCTTAAACAATCGCCTCTGTTTGCCGTGAGCTCAATTTCTATTAAATCATCAGAAAATATTGGATGTTCGCAAACTTCTTGACCTAAAGAAAAAACTCCAAGACAATTATCCAATTCCAATATCCCATCTTGACAATCTTCAATGCCGATTTCAGTAGCAGAACAAATCATCCCATCGCTTTCAACCCCGCGAAGTTTAACGGGCTTAATCACCAAACCGCTAGGCATTACAGCACCAATAGTAGCAACAACTACTTCAAGACCTGCTCTTACATTTGAAGCACCACAAACAATTTGTCGTACACTGGCTCCAATATCTACTTGACATACATTCAATTTTTCTGCATCAGGGTGTTTTTCACATTCAAGTACTTTTCCAAAAATGATCTTTTTTGGAATATCATATGTTTTAACTCTATCTACTTCTAAACCAATGGAATTGAAAGTTTTTACTAACTCATCCGTAGATATACCGTCCAAGTCTATCCACTCTTCCAACCAACTTCTAGTAACTATCATTGAAACTGCTCCAGCAACTTAATATCTCCCTCAAACAGAGAACGAAGATCACCAATCTGATGAATAAGCATAGCAAACCTTTCAACACCAAGGCCAAAAGCATAACCACTCACATTTTCATAATTTACGGCTTCAAACACATTTTGATCAACTATTCCACAGCCTAAAACCTCTAACCAGCCAGTTTTGGAGCATACTCTACAGCCGCTTCCCTTACAAAATACACAAGAGATGTCAACTTCTGCAGATGGTTCAGTAAAAGGAAAGAAACTAGGTCTAAAGCGAACTTCAACTTCTCCAAACATGTACTTTAAAAAATCTTCTAAAATAAACTTTAAATTAGCAAAAGAAACTTTACCTTCCTTATCAACCAAAAGTCCTTCAACTTGATGGAACATTGGGGTATGAGTGATGTCATAATCACGACGAAAAACACTCCCCGGAGCTATCATACGGATAGGTGGCTTAGTATTCATCATAGTTCTAATCTGAACCGGTGAAGTATGAGTCCTTAGAAGCATCTCATCTTTAAAGTAAAAGGTGTCTTGCATATCTCTTGCCGGGTGATATTTAGGCAGGTTTAAAGCTTCAAAATTATGAAAGTCATCCTCAACCATATTGCCGGTTTTCACATCAAAATTCATAGCTGTAAAATATTCAACTATCCTATCCATAGTTTCCATAACAGGATGAAGTGCTCCAGCTTGACTTTTTGAAGAGTATAGTGATACATCAATTGCTTCAGCTTTCATGGCGGCTTCGAGCTCTAAAGTTTGCAATGTTATTTTTCTCAGCATCAGTTCATTCGTCAATGCGCTTTTATGTGTATTTAAATCTTTTGCTATTTGTGCTTTTTCTTCATTGGATGCGCTTTTCATTTTAGCGAATTCTTCTGCTAAAACACCCTTTTTACCGAACACAGAGATGCGAATTTCTTCAAGCTTCTCAACACTCTGTGCCTCTTTTATTGCATCATACCACTCTTTCAATAGAGTCTCCATAATTGTAAAATTTAAAATGGATTATAGTTAAATATATTTAATAGCTAGCTTTAATCAATTATTTATGTTCTATTAGACTTCTTGCATAACTCTTATATGCCTCAGCACTTTATAGAGAGTTTTAATCAAGGCAGATGTTCTCAAGCGTAGCCGTAGCTACGGTTGGGGTTATCTAACGCAGAGTAAAGCTCTCTATAAAGTGCCCTACGGGAGGAGTAAAAAGGGGTAATCTAGCACAAAAAAATATTTTATCCTTAGCTACGGCTAGGCATAAAAATTTATTTTGCACAATCTCACCCCTTTTTACTTCTCTGAGGGATATAAGAGTTTTGCAAGAAGTCTATTATCCTATGCTATAATCTTAAAAATTTAAAAAATAGGATTTTATAATGTGTTTATTTTGTAAAATAGTAAATAAAGAGATACCTTCAAATATAATTTTAGAAGATGATGAGTTTATAGCTTTTCATGACATTAATCCAAAAGCGCCTATACATATTTTAGCCATACCAAAGGTGCATGTAGACAGCTTTAATGATGTATCTCCCGAGTTAATGGCAAATATGACTGTTTTTATACAAAGCATCGCAAAAGAAGTGCAAATTGTGCAAAGTGGATACAGAGTTATTACAAATATTGGTGAAAATGGTGGGCAAGAAGTAAAGCATCTGCATTTTCATGTTCTTGGCGGTACGAAGCTTAAGTGGGGGCACTTTAGTGATGCAGATACTCAAGGACACTTCTAAATCGTAAGGGATGAAAGTATTAAAATACTGTTTTAAAGCCTAATCATAATAACAGAAATCGTTAAGTGGTTATATTTTTCTTTGTAATTTAGTATCAAAAAAGTCTCAATACGATATAATTCGGCTTTCAATTTAAAGGTTCGGATTATGCAAGCAGACAAAGAAACATTACAAATAATTTCAAATGAGACCAAAGGTTCTATTAACCATATTGCAGTAGTAACTCCCAGCATGTATGCGTCTATATTTAAAAACTTCGCTTTAAGCCACAAAACACAAATAGAGAATGAAAAAGATTTAGCAAACGATCTAATCATGGGTGAATGTTCAAGATTAACAGATTTACAAATTCAAACTTCAAAAAATGTACAGCAGCTGAGTAAAAATACAGATATGGCAATCGGCGCAATAAAAGACAAAAATGAATCATTACTAAATGACATTTTACATGAAACTGAGAATCTTCGTAAGGAGTTAGAAAAATTAAAAAAGTCTGTTTATAGAGATGAACTGACCAATACTTTCAATAGAAAATGGTTGCATGACAATGTTCTAAATGAAGATTTACAAAGTTTTAACACTTCCGGAACATTAGCTATGATCGACTTAAACTACTTTAAAATCATAAACGATACATATGGGCATATAATAGGGGATAAAGTTTTAGTATTTATTGCAAATCAGCTAAAAAAAACTAAAGAATCTGTCATAAGATATGGCGGAGATGAGTTCATTGTCATATTTTCCAATTCCTCTATACACAAAAATGCTTTCTCAGAATTAGACAGATTAAGAGAAGAGATTTTACACAAACAAGTAAAAGTTAAAGATGACTTATTTAGAATGAGTTTTTCTATAGGTATCCAAGAGTTTAAAAGAGATGATATTTTAGCAGAGATAATAGAACAAGCCGACAAAGATATGTATGACGATAAAATGAAAATAAAAAAACGCATTACTGGGATATAAACAACTATTCACCTCTTTTTTGATACAATAAAGTGTTTTTATATTTGCTCTGAAGAGGTGCGTATGTCTGAAGAAAAAGAATTATTTTTAAAAACGGGCCTATCACAGATAGCAATAACGAATATGTTGGTTGAAAAGTTAAAGCCTTCTATGGACTATCTGACATATAACATTAAACGCTACCATGTACCTGTCACATTAGTTCTGTTTTATTCAGAAGAGGATGTATTTGAGCAATTAACAGCTGCAAAAAGGTTGACTGACGCGATAAATACTATCAAAGTCGGTGATTCTTATTTCAATTTTATATTTTTACCATTTACGGATGAAGTAGATGCTTATCCTTTTATAAGACATGTTCAGTACAATGAACTTAGCAATATAAAAAACTTATACTACTATGAAAAGCTGCCACCCACAATATACAATCATTATAATTTCATTAACACTTATCTCTTTGAGATTGCCCAATTGAAAGAAACAGCTAATTAAAATTATTCATATCTCATAAAATCTCTTCTAAGTAAACCCTCACATCATTTTAGATATAATCGCAAAATTTTAAATAGACAATTTTAAGGCGATTTACATGTCAGCAAACAGTTACGAACCGGCAAAAATAGAAGATCAGTTTTACAAAATATGGGAAGAGCGAAAATACTTCGAGATAGACGGTAACAAAGCCATCCAAGAAGATGGAAAAAATTTCTCTATCATGATGCCACCTCCAAATGTTACCGGAAGACTGCATATCGGTCATGCCCTCACATTTACCCTTCAAGATATTATCACACGATACAAACGAATGGACGGCTATAAAACGCTTTGGCAACCAGGGACTGACCATGCCGGTATTGCGACTCAAAATGTTGTTGAGAAGCAACTTTTAGCAGAAGGCACTACCAAAGAAGAGCTGGGTCGTGAAAAGTTTTTAGAGCGCGCTTGGGCTTGGAAAGCGGAATCTGCCGGAATTATGACAGGTCAACTGCGTAAACTTGGGGTGTCTCCAGCTTGGGAACGTGAGCGTTTTACTATGGACGAAGGACTTCAAAAATCTGTTAAAGAAGCTTTTGTCCATCTGTACAATGATGGTCTGATTATTCGTGGAAACTACATGGTCAATTGGTGTACTCACGATGGGGCACTTAGCGACATAGAAGTTGAGCATGAGGACCACAATGGAAAGTTCTACCATATCAAGTACCCTTTTGCTGATGGAAGCGGACATGTGGAGGTTGCAACTACAAGACCTGAAACTTACTTTGGCGATACAGCGGTTATGGTTCATCCTGATGATGAGCGCTATAAACATCTGATAGGCAAGAAAATCAAGCTTCCACTTTTGGAACGTGAAGTAGCTATCATTGCAGATACACATGTAGACATGGATTTTGGAACCGGTGTTGTAAAAGTAACTCCTGCACATGACCAAAACGATTATGAAGTTGGAAAACGTCATGACCTGGAATTCATTACAGTATTCGATGAAAAAGGTATTTTAAACGACTACGCTGAAGAGTTTAAAGGTTTAGAGCGAATCGAAGCTCGAGAGGTAATTGTAAAAAGACTCGAAGAAGAAGGCTTTATGGTTAAAGTAGAAGACCATAAACACCAAGTTGGGCACTGCTACAGATGTAAAAATATTGTTGAACCGTATATTTCTAAACAATGGTTTGTCAGAAAAGAAGTAGCTGATAAATCAATTGAGAAAACAAATGCAGGTGAAGCCAAGTTCTTCCCTCCTCACTGGATAAACTCTTACAACTCTTGGATGGGTGAGTTAAGAGACTGGTGTATCTCTCGTCAACTTTGGTGGGGACATCAGATTCCAGTATTTTACTGTGATGATTGTGACCATGAGTTCGCTTCACAAGAGGAACACCCTACAAGTTGCCCTAAATGTGCATCTAAAAACCTAACTCAAGACCCGGATGTTCTAGATACTTGGTTCTCTTCTGCTTTATGGCCTTTTTCAACTTTAGGATGGGGAAATGGCGATGCTGAGATGGATAAATTATTTCAATCAGATGATATGAAAGATTTTTATCCAAACACACTGTTAATCACCGGTTTTGACATACTTTTTTTCTGGGTAGCAAGAATGATGATGATGGGCGAAAACTTTAATGGACAATTGCCATTTAACCACATCTATCTTCATGCTTTAGTCAGAGATGAAAAAGGTGACAAGATGAGTAAGTCCAAGGGCAATGTTATCGACCCTCTCGACATGGTAAATCAGTACAGTGCCGATATCTTGCGTTTTACTCTTGCAATCTCTGCCGCTCAAGGTCGTGACATCAGAATGAGCACGGAAAAACTGGAGCAAAACCGTAACTTTACAAACAAACTTTACAACGCTTCTAAATACCTGCAAATGAATGTAGAGACTTTTCCGGATATGAAAGGTT
>CALCGG010000023.1 GCA_937900945.1 uncultured Sulfurimonas sp.
AACGCTTCTAAATACCTGCAAATGAATGTAGAGACTTTTCCGGATATGAAAGGTTTTTGCCTAGAAACACCTCTTGGCAAATACATGATGTCTCGGTTAAATGTAGCTACAAAAGAAGTTCGCGGATATTTGGATGAGTATAAATTCAATGATGCGGCACTTGTCATGTACCGCTTTTTATGGAATGAGTTTTGTGATTGGGGAATCGAACTAAGTAAGGCTGACAAAGGTTCTATAGTTGAACTTGGAGCGATATTCAAAGAATCTATGAAGCTTCTGCATCCTTTTATGCCTTTTATTACAGAGTATCTTTACCATGAATTATCTGGAACTGCTTTAGAAGACAGCAATTCTATTATGGTCATGAACTATCCGACAAAAACAAAAAGAAGAGAAAAAGAGGAAAAAACTTTTGAGATTATCATGGACGCTATCGTGTCTATCAGACGTGCGAAAGTTCTTGTTGATTTGGCAAATCAAAAAATAGAAAAAGCTTTTGTAAAAATTGACGATATTAGTGAAGATGATAAAGTGATGATGCTTCCGTTTATTGCCAGACTTGCCAAAGTTGAAGTAGTAGAATTTACAGAAACTAAAATAGATAACGCAGTAAGTGATATAGCCGATACATGTGAGACTTTTATCCCAACTGATTCTATTGATTTAAGCTCAATCATCTCAAAACTTGAAAAACAAGATGAAAAGTTGCAAAAAGAGATAGACAAACTGAGCGGAATGCTAAACAACGAAAGATTTGTAGCAAACGCACCTGAAGATGTACTCACTAAAAACCGAGAAGCATTGGCTGATGCAAAAACTAAACAGGAAAAAGTTTTAGAGCAACTGAGCTCACTCAAAATATAAATTATTATATAACATTACATGTAAGTTTACATGCCATTGTATCTAATGGTATGTTGTTTGCTTAATTGTGTCAACTTGAGAATTAAAAAGGTTTTGAATGATAAAGAAAATTTTTGTATTAAGCTTAGCTCTTAGCATCTCTCTTTTTGGCGACATTAATAAGCATAAATTAGACCAGCTCAAAATTGGTGCACTGATTGTTAAAGATTTAAATACAAAAAATATTTTATACTCAAAATATGCCGAAAAAAGAGTTAGCCCGGCGAGTTTAACAAAAGTTATGACAGCACTCTTGGCAATACAAAGCGGCAGAATGAATCAACGGGTGACGATTACAAGAGCTATGCTAAAAGTGAAGCCCACAATAGCCGGGTACAAGAGAGGTGATGTTGTATTGATGAGTGATTTAGTAAGAGCGGCCATGATTAAATCAGACAATGATGCGGCAAAAGCGATTGCAATTGCAATCGGCGGCGGGGATGAAAAGAAATTTATTGCTATGATGAATTATAAAGCTAAGCAACTTGGAATGAATCATACCCATTTTACTAATCCTTGTGGTTTTGATGAAAAAAAGCACTACTCTTCTCCAAATGATTTACTAAAAATGGCTGAATATGCCATCAAAAATCCGACATTCAATACAATCAGTAATCAAAGCTCTCACACCTACCATGTACTAAGAAAAGGTAAATTAACATCATTTACTGCCTACACACACAATCGTCTCTTACACAAATATCAGTATGCCGTTGGCGTTAAAACAGGATATACTTCAAAAGCGGGGGCTTGCTTGATTGCTCGCGCTAAAAAAGATGGTCAAGATTGCTTGATTGTCATGATGAATTCTAAAGAAGATCGCTGGAAAACTGCAAAAGCAATTTTCCAGCAGGTAATATAAAAGAAAAATCGGTATAAAACACTATTAATAGCGCGTTAATCTTGCAATAATGTCGTTGATACTATCTGCAAATAATGTGTATAAAAACGGTTCTAAATCTTGTGAGCTAAACGATGGTTTAATCCAATCTGTCTTTTTTTGTCTAAAGCTTTGGGTTATTACTTTTTCACCTTTTTTTATGATGACCGCAATCTCTATCTCCCCTTTAAGATTTGCATCCAAAACTTTATCATTATAGATTAACTCTATATTTTTAATATATATTTCTAGAACTAACGATGCATCATCAATATTTGTATCTGTGTTAAATCCGGCAATATTGAGTGCATGCCCAAGTCCTTCTTTGTATTTATCTGCAAAATTCACATCACTGAAAAGTCTTTCCAACTTTTCAGTATTGTCAAGATGATATCCGATGCTTCGCTTATCTATTCTAGTATCTTGTACCAACTTAATGTAAGTAGACTTTTTCTCTGTTAAGATTGGACCAGCATAATCAGCTTTGTATGACTGAAGATTGATGGCCTCATTTTTATATGAACACCCTCCTATTAACAATGCTATTGCAACTAAATAAATTAAATTTTTCACAATGATATCCCTCCTTAAAAATTAGCTAAAGTATACAGCATGGATGATTAACATGTAAAACAATTAATTTTTACTTATCTCTATAAAACTATCTGGGATAATAGATTTATATTTTGGCATAGACTGTCCGATGCTGGAATTAACATACGTTGGATCAGCTATCACAAGTTTTCTTGAACCTTTTTTTACACTATCTCCAATCATAGGTATTGCCAGTGCTGTTGCCATGTGATCTTTATACTTCACGCCAACGACACCTATATTAAATAGTTTTTTAATTAAGTACGCAAACAGAATTGCCCTATCTTCACAATCTGATTTGTCATGAACTAAAGTTTCTTCTGCAAACATAACTTTTTCTCTGCCAAACTGCTGATAATCGGTTTCATATTCAAAAGAATTTTGAACAAAATGAAGCACAAAATTTATAGCATCACTTGCTTTCATACCATCTATATAGTTTTTAAGTGCCAACGCAACACCTGCATATGTCTTACTATCAACAGGAGCATTAAAGAATACCTCATAGTCAGCCTGCGGATAAGTAGCCATAAAATCTACAAGATTCTGATTATACTCAAATGGTATGCTATATTCTTTTCCATAGTCTTTAAACGATAGAGTTTTTGTTTTTATATCTGATGCAAAGGTTGGAATAATATCCAAAGATAAATCAAGTCCCATTTCTGAGTCTGGATAATTTTGCTCATAGGTATAGAACTTGCCCATACCTCCTTTTGCATATTTTGAAAGAACATAAAATTTATTTTTACCTAAAGTGTAACTAGGTGTCGAGTAAATGATTTTTTTTGAATAATAGATAAGTTCTACATGTTTATCTGAAAGTCCGACTTTCACAGCAAATCCGAGCTTGTTAAATATAAACCAGCTTAAAAGTTTTGACTCATCCTGATTAGAAAAAATTGTATCGCTTATTTTAAGAACTAAAAGATAAGTAGCCCAATCATTTAAATTCATACTTTCTCTTACCTTATTAATATTTTGAATAAGGGACTCATATTCACTATTAGCGGCAGCAGAAAAGAAATTGGATATACCTTTTTGATTGAACGGATAAAATTTTGCTTCTTGCATCCCTCTTGGCATGTTAAAACCTAACTTAGTTCCATAAAAGTTAAAGTTGATATCCTTTTGAGCTTCTTGAGCTTTATCCTCTTCTTGCATTTCTTCTATTTTGATATCTTTTATGCTAATAGTAACTACCGGGCCAACACTTTTAATTTTTTTGGATGTTGCCGAGGGAATCTCTTTTGGTTTTGAATCTTTATACAGCCTCTCAGATTGTTCAGCGGTATAAGCATTCCACTCTGATTTCAAATACTTAGCAAATTCATTGTCTCTTTCATCTTTGTATTTTTGAAAAGATTCTGTCTGTGTGTGCTTAAAATCTTCAAATGTTCCTGCACTGAGTGAACTAACAACAATTAAAAGAACTAAACTAAAATGGCCAAACACTTTGAATAATCTTGGTTCCCCAGCCTTGTTGTGTTGCATTATTAACATCTCCCTCTGTTTTATAAAGAATTTTTGCTTCACTCATTTGAGCTGAATCTATTTTATTATACTGGTCTATATCATAAGGGCGAATAACACCGCTTATCTGTATAATCTGCTTCTGATTGTCTATTAATATTTCTCTTTTTCCACTGATAAAATAATTTCCATTTTGAAGTACTTTCACTATCCTAGCAGAGACAGTTGTTGTAAATGAAGCATCCTTGGTAGCACTCCCCTTCCCTGCAAATGAACTTGCACTATCACTGCTAAACCCAATATTTGTTAAGCCATTCAGAGCAGCCGCACTGCCTGCAAGAGGACTTGTTCCTGCTGTGGTAAATGCACCGCCACCTAATGCGGAACTATCTGTATTATTCAAAGACTTTGCCGCACTGCTAGAGCTGGTAGTAGTTTCAGCGATAACGACCCTAACTATATCATTTACATGCATAGCCTTATGGTCAGAAAAAAGTGGATTATCACCCTGTCCAAATATACTTCCAGTTGAAACAAAATCTTGTTTATCTTCATGTGCAGGCATTTGCTCAACATATACAGGTGGTTCAAAATCTATTTCAGGGTCTGCTAAATTAGCGGTACATCCGCTTAAAAAAAGCATTGTATAAAACATAGCAAATATTATTAAAAGTGTTTTTGTCATTCTTGTCTCTTTGAAAGCGATGTGCATTTAGTTATAATACTAGCAAAAATAGTTCCAAGGGTACTTATGAATTTAAGAGAAACAATAAACCAAGACGTAAAAGATGCGATGAAGTCTAAAGATACAAAAAAAAGAGATGCACTTAGACTTTTGACAAGTGCTTTTAAGCAAATAGAAGTAGATGAGCGAAAAGACTTAAGCGATGATGATATTATAAAGATAATCCAAACACAGGTAAAAAGAAGAAATGATGCTGCCACTCAATACAAAAATGCCGGTCGCGATGATCTACTTCAAATAGAATTGGATGAGATAGCTTTTTATGAGCCTTATCTTCCTGCACAACTAAGTGATGAGAAACTTACAGAGGCGATTAAAGAAGTTATAGCAAAAGTTGGTGCTACAACGATAAAGGACATGGGAAAGGTTATGGGAATGGCTTCAAAAGAGTTAGCCGGCAAAGCAGATGGTAAGAGAATCAACGAGTGTGTCAAGAGTCTGTTGACTTAAGTTTATAACTTAAATATCAAAATACCGACAGAGTCACCATAACTCATAATTATTTTGTTAAAAACATATAAAATGGTTTACCTGATAACTGCATATCAATCCATATTCCATTGTTATTTCCAATATCATTGAGAGTAGTTTTCAGAGATGTATATTTTTTTGGCAAATCAAACAATATTTTTATTTTTTTATTCAAAAGTATTGTTTTTGTACTGCCTGTGATAGTATTACACAGCTCTCCAACACCATCCATGATGGTTTCTAAATCATTTTCATTTACTTTTTCACCAAGTATAGACTCCATGGCAATAATAGCAGTATCTTTTGGAAATATTAAAACAAACGAGCCTTCTAATTCACCTTTAAAACGCATTACTGCACAAATAATATTTGTCGTTGTATCTATATCAAATCTTTTAACAGCGTGTGAAGATTTTTGAGCTTCCAATCCAGTATACGAGATTAAAGTTTCTACTGCTGTATCCATAAAAACAGGCAAGTTAGCTATAAGTATTTTTGAAAGACCTAGCGTTTTTGATGAATCCGTTGCATCCAAATTCATATTTAATCTACTGTGCGTTACTACCACATCATAATGATGATTGTGCATAAGTTCATTATAATCTGATGCATTTTTAGCAATAACAACTGTATACCCATAACGAATCAATTCTTTAGAGAGTTTTTCACTATTGTCTTCTTCCTCGTCAAATACTAAAATTCGGATATCATGTTTAAATGCTTTAGGGTCCAGAAACAATCTAGCAGAACTACTATTTTTAAATAATTTAACTTTCATATTTTTTGTCAATGCTTTTAAAACTTGATAAAGAGAAATATCATAATCTATAAAACCTATTGGAATGGAATTTTTTTGGCTTAATTCATTTATTTGCTTTAACATTATTGAGATATTTTTATAATCTAAAGCATATGTTGCATTCTTCAAAGAAATTAATATGCCTTTAATCTCCCTCTCAGATATACCTATCTGAGAAGTAATCGAATTTATTAGCAATACAGTTCTGCGGCTTTCAACTACTCCGTTATAACTGAATAGAATAATATTATTTCTTATGTTCATTATGCATTTTCCATTTTTTGATTTTAATTTTTTCCAAATTTCAAATTTTTAAGTGCTGTTTCCTCATCATCCTGACGCATTAAAGATTCACCGACTAAAAATGCATCCACTCCGGCTTTTGATAAATCTTCAAGTTGTCCATGTTCATAAATTCCACTCTCTGCTACAATAATCTTTCCATTTGGAATCATTGGGATTAGCTCGTAACATAGGTTCATATCCATCTCAAAAGTTTGTAAATTTCTATGATTTATGCCGATAATATCACTGCCGGCATAGATGGCCTTTACCAAATCTGACTTGTCATGAACCTCAACCAATGCTTCCATCCCCAAATGTCTTGTATAAGCCAAAAGCTCTTTGAGCTCTTTTTTACTTAGGGCTGCCGCAATAAGTAAGATAAAATCAGCACCATGAACTACAGCTTCTAATATTTGATACTTTGAAACTATAAAATCTTTTCTAAGCAGTGGTATGCCAACATATCTTCTGATTCCGCCCAGATAATCCAAGGAACCCTGAAAGAAATGTGGTTCAGTTAAAATAGAGATAGCACTTGCACCGCCTCTTTCATAACTCTGAGCAATAGCTAATGGATCAAAATTTTCACGGATTACACCCTTTGAGGGAGATGCTTTTTTCACCTCTGCAATAATTCTATACGGATCTTCCTCTGTAGCTCTCAGGTAAGGAAAAACATCTCTTGGAGCTCTTGCATTAAAAGCCAGCGAACGACCAAGCCAGTCTAGAGAAAACTTTTTTTCTCTAATTATCAAATCTTCTTTTGTTTTTTTAATTATTTCATCTAAAATCATTTTTTCTTTTTAACCTTTTCTATTTTTTTACACTCTTTTATAGTTTTAAAATGTAGCTGAACTTCAGCGTTATCTCCACCTTCCATCTTTACAACTCTGCTTATAATTTCATCCGCCATTTTACAATTTCCAAGTTTATAATATCCCCATGCCAATGAGTCAAGATAAAATGCTGAATTTGGTTCAATCTTTAAAGCCATATTTATATAATCCATAGCCTGCTTTAGGTTTATGTCATGCTCGATCATAATGTAACCAAGATAATTTAAATAAAGTGCACTTTTTTCAACTTGTATAACTTTTTTAAATTTCTTGATTATACTATTATGCATCTCTTTATCATTCTTATTTTCAGAACTCTCATAGGTAAAAATCGCACTTTGTCCAAGATAATTAATCTCACCGGTTTTCTTATATAATTTTTCTGCTAATGGAGCCGCTTTTTTATAATTCTTTAAATTTTGATAAAGATTTAACAACAAATCATCATCGCTATGACTCTCTTCTAAAAATCCCATAAGCTTTAGATAATCTTTTTTATATTCATATATTTTAATTATCTTATCACTAATTGCTTCCCTAGTGTCTATCTTATATAGTCTCAGATATGCAGATAAAAGTCCATCAATATTATTCTCATTACTATAGAACCCTATAAGTCTTGAACAAATCAGTTTTGAACAGCTATACACCCTACTATGCGTTTCCAAATAAGCAATTGCATCTTTTTTTCTATTTAGATTTACATATAAGATTATTGCCATCTTATCTAGAATTTTTTCATTGTAATCCAGAACATAGGCACTCTCAAGATACTTTACCGCTGTATCAAACTTATTTTGCTTTACATATATCTCACTCAACAAAATATAGTCATCAACTTCTTTTGATTTTTCAGCTAAATTTCTTGCCAAGACTTTTGCTTCTTCCAATCTTCCAAGCTCAATCAGAGCTATTATTTTAATCCGGACAAGTATAAAATCATCCAGTTTATCTATGCCGATTGCATCAACTCTCTGTACAACTTTTTCATTTTGTTTCAATGCTAAATCATTCTGCAAAGAACGATAAAGGTACTCTTTTTTATCAGACTTTTCATACAATGTGCTAAATAGTTCAGAGGATGCATTAAAATCTTGTAACTGTTCAGCGCGAAGTGCAAACAAAATGTAAGTGTCTTCTTGAGGAAATACTTTTTCATTTGCTTTGAGTGTTGGTTTTGGAGCTGTAACACTAGTGCATCCAGCTATAAATATTAATATTACTAAAGATAAAAACAGTTTAAACATCTTCACTTCCTGTTGTAATTCCCGGACATTCCAATTTTAGCTCATCAACTCTTGTTTTAAAGTAATCCCAAAAAGGAAAAGTTCTGCACTGCAAAGGTCTTGCATCATAAACTTTGCATCCGTTTGACTCTCTATCATAAAAAGCACATTCATGAGAACCATTGAATTGGTTCTCTTTTATAGAATACTTATACCCTTTTTTAAAAAGATAAGTATCCACAAATTCTTGTATTTGTAAATTTAATAAATTTGCAATATTTTCTATTTCATCTTTGCTGACATATATATATCCGCTTTCACCCGTGCAGCATCTGCCTTGACATGTAGAACAGGCTGATGAGTCAAAAATATAAGGAAATCCCTCTTTGTTTATTAGATTTGACATTTAATACTCTGGGTAGCTGCTTTTTTGTAAATATTCTGCGCCTGTTGTGAAAAATCACTGCCATCAAAACTAATAAATGGCGGCCATATTTTCATAAGTGATTTTGAGCTGTTTCGTACATGTAACATAACTAAAGATGCCTTTTTATCTATTTTTGGATGAACAAACTGCACATCTTCTACTCTTAATTTTACTCTATCCAATTCAGCACAAATCAAAGCAAACTGAGAAGCATCATAACAAAAAATGAAATGTGCTTTTGGCTTCAATGTTTGTGAAACTTTTTTAAAAAATTCTTTTAATGGTAAGTTGATATTATACCTTGCATTAAATAACATTTCGTTATCACTTCTTGAGGCACCATCATGATAAAAGGGTGGATTTGAAATAATATAATCATATTTCGTCGTTTCTTCTAGCTCCAAAAAGTCACATGCATGCATTTTATATTCGATTTTATTAACTTTGGCGTTTGTTGTTGCGTAGTGGACAAAAGCTTCTTGTTTTTCAACAGCTTCAAGTTTTACTTTAGGATTATCCCGAGCAACCAAAAGCCCGACCACTCCACAGCCTGCCCCAACATCAAGTAGCTTTCCTTTAGGTTTGAAAAAAGATATAAAATCATACAAGAAAATTGAATCACTGTTATAACAGTAACCCTCTTGTGGCTGGTAAAGCAACATTTTCATTCCTAAAAGCATTTTGGATATAATTTTATAATTATATCTCAAAGGCTTTAAATGATTATTATTCCGGCACGATTAGCATCAACTAGGTTTCCACAAAAGGTTTTGGCAGATATTGGCGGATTGCCTATGGTTGTAAGAACAGCAAAAAGAGTGGCGCATTTAGACAGGGTTGTAGTTGCTGCAGATGATGAGCTGATTATCTCTACATGTAGAGAACATGGGATAGAAGCCATGTTAACTTCAACAACACATAAAAGCGGTACAGATCGTATCCATGAGTGTGCAAATATACTCAAACTTGATGAAAATGAGATCATCGTCAATGTGCAGGCTGATGAGCCATTCATTGAGCCTGAAGTTGTAGAGATGCTTATAAAAAAACTGAAAGCTCTTCAGGATAATAAAGAGCCTTTCATTATGGGAAGTTGTTTTAATGCCATCAACTCAGAAGCGGCAAAAGATCCAAATCTTGTAAAAGTTGTGCTTGACGATGAAAATAATGCCATATATTTTTCCCGTTCACTCATTCCATATAACATGGGTGGCGGTGCTACATATTTTGGACACATAGGTATTTACGGATTTAGTAAAAAAAGCTTAAATGAGTTTTGTAATTTGAGTGATGCACCCATAGAAGATATTGAAAAACTGGAACAACTCCGTGCAATTTACCATCAAAAAAAGATAACTATGGTTAAAGTAGCAAGTACTGGTTTTGGGATTGATACACCTGAAGATTTAAAAAGAGCTATAGAAATTTTTCTTTGATAATTATATGACAGCCGAACAACAGCTGTCATATTTTAGATATTAAAATCTATAAGACACCCCGATACTTGCAACTGGATAATACTTAAATCCATCTAAATCATCATCTAGCTTACTTTGTTCAGCAGCGACATTATTTAATAATGCAGTTTTTGCTGTGCCAGTTAGTGTAGTGTTAACAGAAATACTACTATCTGGATTCCCTTGAAACATTACACCCAAGTCTGCTACGAAATTCCAGCCAGCACTCTTAACAGCATTGCCCCAACCAATCCCTAAATATGGTGCAAATTTATTAAAATCTACAGTTGCATCAACAGAACTAACATCCGTTGTAGTATATGTAGTACCATTAAAATTAAATGTACCCGATACAGCTGGGTTACCTGTCATATCTAGTTTATTGCCATTATACATAGCACCGCCGGTTAAGCGAAATTGACTAGCTTCAAAAGGTGAGTAATCCAGCAATAGACTCACTGTCAATAGTTTTAAATCAATGTCATAATCAATATTTGATTTACTTCCACTAGTACTATATTTAAATCCATTGACACCGACTCTAGCGTTAACATTATCTAAGATAGAAGTGGTTAGTTCCAGACCGGCACCTAATGTACCAGCTTTGACGCTGAGCGCATTTTTACTAAACATTTCACTATCTGCCATAACAGAAGAGGCAAATAACGAGACTGAGGCGATAGCCAATATTATTTTATTATTCAATTTTAAATCCTTAAAATAGTATGTTATAAATATAACTAACTTTGTAAGATATTGTTAAGTATGGGATTTTAAAAGTTA
>CALCGG010000024.1 GCA_937900945.1 uncultured Sulfurimonas sp.
ACTTGCTAATGAACAGATTGAATGATTTAGCAGTAATGAAAATCTCTTTTTTAACAATTGATTTCATGAAACTCCATACTCTTTCAATGGGGTTAAATTCAGGTGCATAAGGTGGTGTAAACCAAAGTTCAATATTATTATCTTCACAATACTCAGTTACTTTTTTAGTTTTATGCCAAGAAGCATTATCAGTAAAAATTATCAACTTTTTTTCTATGGGATAATGTTTACGAACAACTTCGAGATGGTTAATCATAGTTTGAGAGTTTCCTCTTGTCTCTTGTGTTAAGATAATATTACCATTATTAATATTGAGACTTCCAAAGCAATTTATTCTAGTTCCATATCTATAGCCCTTATAGATAGATTTTTTACCTTTGAGTGACCAGTTATATTGAGATACATCTGAAACAAATGCAGATTCATCTTGAACTAAAACTTCACAATTGTATAAATCTAAATTTTTGAGTTTTTTTCCATCTGTAGTTTCCATTCCTGTATCACTTTATGTGACTTTTTCGGATCTATCTTATTTGCTTTTTTATAGCTTACCCCTAATCTTTCGAGTAAAGCATAAACACCATTTCTTGTATATGTTTTATCATACATATTTTCGATTAAATCTACGAGTAATGCAGCACTCCAAACTGCCTGAGAATAATTACAGTCTGTTGGCAAGCTATGAACCACTATATCTTTTATAAACTCTTCTTGTTCTGGAGTTAGATGATGATGACGAACTCCGCCTCGTTTCTCAGAGAGTCCATCCAATCCCGACTCTTTATAAGTTTTTACCCATTTGCCTACAAATTCTGTACCTCTTGCGAGTATAGTGGCTACTTCATATCGTTTTAGATTTTGCATTGTCATGTGTACGGCTTGCAATCTTTCTTTGACTACAAGATTCTTTTCATTTTTCATTGCAGTTCTTATATCTTCTTTTTCTTCTTCGCTAAAAGTGTAAACTATAAACATCTCAACCATCTTTTTTAGATACCCTATAGCAATTATTGTTCTCTTTGTTTGATTTTAGATAGCTATA